>NZ_CP123639.1:472500-772500 GCF_029889745.1 Ligilactobacillus faecis | reverse complement strand
TACAGCTCCTTTAGGCAGTTTGAACGGTTGACCGCCCCATTCGACTGGTGTGGCCCCGGTCTGACCGTTTGGTAGTTTCCAAGTCACTTTGCGCGGTGAGGTCGCTGAACCGTTTGTCAAGACATCGATCGCATTCAAGCCTTTGCCATCTTCATCAAAGCCACCTTCGTATTGGTTAGCCGCTGTTGCGCCACCCCACAAAAAATCTTTTCTAAATGCCATCTGCGCTCATCCTTTCTCACACGTGATCTAGTTCGATCTTTTCTAATAGTTTAAAAGTATCATTCCTTTTCTCAAAGCCATATTTGAAAATACATCCATTAGGGATCCGCTTGATCTGACGTGCTTTTTTGGCATCCCAATGCGCTAAAAATTGATGACACGCACTTTCATGACTGACAGCTAAAACATTTTGACTACTAGAACGATGCATCAAATGAGTGCACGTTTTAACGATCCGTTGTTTGACAGCTTGATCACTTTCGCCACCATATTTGACAAAACGTTCTCCGTATGGGAAAAGATGATGGAAATAATCGTGCTCACCTTCTAAAAGACCAAAGTTTTGTTCTTTGAGGCCTTTTAACCGCATATATGGTAGATTCGTCGTCGCTCTTAACGTATCGCAACAACGCTCTGACGCTGAACAATACGCGGCTGAAAGATCGACTTGTTCAAAGTACTTAGCAGCTGCTTTAGCTTGTCTTTTGCCTTTTTCTGTCAACGGTGAATCGCTCCAACCTTCGAGTTTGCCTAAACTATCAAATAAAGTTTGCCCGTGGCGCATCAAATATAACGTCTGTTCCATAAGACCTCCAAAATGTATAATCTTTTATCAATATGACTTTACATAAATAAGTATAGCGCTTTCTTTAGGGCGGAGCAAAGAATCAGCTAGAAATTTAGGAAATACATAAAATTTTTATGATTTTTTCAATGGTCGAATGAGTAAAACCCCTAAAAAGATAGCACATAAGAACAAACTAAATAAGACTGCCTGACCACTCTCATCCCAAGCAAACCCTTGTTTTAAAGCCTGTTCTGACTGCAACAAACTGGTTGGGGCCCAAGTAGCAAAAGTTTTGACGCCACTAAAAAGTGTCGCGACTAAAACGATGACTTCAACGACAACAGCTGCGATAAAAGGGCGTCCATTCCAGATCGCAAGCACACTGCCAAATAAAACAAAGACTAAGTAGCCTAAAGCTTGTAGCAATAAAGTCGCTATGATCTTATCTATTGCTAACTCGTCAAAAAAAGCCCAAGTCACATATGTAGCACAGAGCCCACCAACACAAAGGGCACTTGCAAGCACACCTAAACTGACGCTGATCTTTGGCAAAAAAACACGCCACGGACTTTTAGCGTTTGTTTTATAAAATAAGTTCAAAGCTTCACTGTTGCCCAGTGTACAGTTCAAAGCTACAAGATACGTTGTGATCAGTAAGAGTAACTGAGCTGCATTTTTCAAGTAAGAAGCAAATAAAGCCTGCCATGTTGGCTTTTGAAGGACCAGCTGGAGATTGCCAGCGTCCATGCTTTCCATGATATCTTTTAAATAATACGTCATGACCATCGAAGTAAGGGCAAAAAAGGCAAATAATCCCCATAGTAGCCACAGTTGTCCACTTCTTTTCCATTTTAAAAACTCTAATTTATAGATCATCGGCTCACCTGCTTTTTAGTTTGGTCATGCTGGACGATATTTTCAAAAGCGCGTTCAAGTCCATTATCATCAACACCACAAAAATAAAACTTGAGTTGGTACGCTAACACGATCTGCATAACTTTTGCCAAATTTTCTTTTTCAAAATATAAACTTGCTTCCTCTTTAACTACAGTCACTTTGATCTTAGCCTTGGCTAAATATTGTGTAGCACGTAAAAGGTCATTAGCTTCGAGTTTTAACACCGCCAAGCGATCATAGGTCGCTAAAAAATCTTTTGTTTTTCCTTGATATAACAAATGCCCTTCGTTTAAGACTAAAAGGTGCGTTGCAATATTTTGGATATCAACGAGTAGATGACTCGAGACGACAACGACTTTTTCTTTAGCGATCTCTTTTATCAGTGTTAAAATTTCTTTTCTTCCTAGAGGATCTAAAGCACTTGTTGGCTCATCTAAAAAGATCATCTCGGGATCTAAAACTAACGCAACGGCGATCCCTAAACGTTGTTTCATTCCCCGGGAAAACCCACCATTTGGTCGATCAAGTGCTTGAGCTAGCCCAACTCTTTTTAAGATCGAAAAGACCCTTTGGCGCTCAAACTTGGCCCCATTTAAATAAAGTGCTTGAGCTAACACTTCAACAGGCGTATATTGCTTTTCAAATTCCGGCATATCTGGGCAATAGGCTATCTTACAATTTACCATAAGTTTTCCTTGAGCTCGATTTTGCCGTAAGATCGTCTGGATCAAAGTCGTTTTGCCGGCCCCATTTGGCCCGATCAGCCCGACGACACCAGCATCCGTTTGGAGGGCAAACGAAACTGTATCTAAAGCTTTAAACTTGCCAAACTTAACGGTCAGCGCCTCGACAGCTAAAAGGGTTTTATCCATCGCTACACCTCACGTCCAACAAAGTAATAGAGCACGCCCCCTAAAGGAACTGATACCAAACAGATCCCTAGCCAAACGATCTTTGGTAAATAGCGCGTCTCATCTTTCCAAAAGATACTGCGGATACATAAATATAAGTAGACGATCCCTATCAAAACCAACGGGATCAAGATCTTCAAATTCATTTTTTCACCTTCATTTAAACATTATAAGATTTTTTCTCAAACGAAAGTTCTAAAAATCGTTTAGAACCTTAGACTCTAGTTTCTTAGTTTTAGAAAGCACCGCCAGTGCCACCACCACCGCCACCAGAACTACCGCCTGAAAAACCACCTGAGCCTCCACTAGCCGAAGAATAGCTCGTAACATTGGTCATAGTGTTTGAAAAACTACTTGCAAACGAATGATCAAAGTCATCACTAAAGTAAACGAAATAGTAGGTCCCAAAAGCTTCTCTTAGCTCAGCCTCTCCAAACTCGACTTGTAAAGCTCGGATAACTTTTTTAGCTAAGCCAAAAATGACTGCATATGGTAAGATCTGCTCCCACAAGACTAGATCACCGACTTTTTTAAGATCAAAACGTCCAATATCACTTAACATCTTTTTAAAGCATTTAAGTTCATATAAAGCTTCTTGCCCAGTCTCAGTATAACGCGCATGTGTTGTCAGATAACGCCAACTTAAAACTAAAACTCCCCCGGCGAGCCCAAAACAAAGGTAGCGCCAAATACCTGTGACAAAAAAACCGATGAGCATCAGGGCAAAAATGTCTAACGCACCTGCTATTCCGATCGTCCATAACCAGCCTGTACTTTGGGCATCATAATACCCTAGTGCGCGCGCTTTTTTAAAATTCGTTTCAGACCATTGATCAAAACTTTTAGATAGTTGTTTAGCCTGGCGGTTGCGCTTCCCGTAGCGCTTCAACTCTTCTAAAGTAAAAGCTGTCCCTGTACCGACTTTGGTAAATAAAAAGTTGAAGAGCTCTTGGTCGAGTAAGGTTTGATCTTTCAAAGTGATCAAATAATTCTCAGCCTTTTTACCAGGAACTTTTTCGAGCATAAGTCGTTTTTGACCTGCTAATTCTAACAAATACGCACTAAAAGCCTGACTATCTGGAGTTTGATCTTTTACGATCGCCCACGCCTCAAGAGGAGTATATCGAGGTACCTCATAACTATGCGTCACTGGTGGAAATTTCAGTTTTTTCTTGCCTGGATCGCGCCACAATAAAAAGAGCATCCCGCCTGAAGCAAGTAAGATCACACCTAAAAAGCCATTTTTGAGCATTTGCATCTGCCTTTTTTCTGCTTTCCGCTTTTCATTTGCTTCTTTAGCTAACACAGCTTCGGCTTGTTGGATAGTTTGCTTAGCATCTTTATCAACAAATTGTTGATTTTTAGCGGTGACGGCCGTTGGAAATAAAAGATGCGTCTCTAAAAATTGATCTGTTGGTAATTCTGCTAACGTTAAAGTAACTTTACCTTGTTTTTTATCGACAGCCGTATACCCAGTCAGGGGCCCATGCGACCAAGCTTGGAGCTCATTTTGAGGTCTAGTCGGGAAATTGAGTGTCACTTTGATATTTTGGACTGGTTCATCCCAACCTGCGCCTAAGATCTTCCAATTCAATTCAGCTGTATCACGATAATTAGTGACTAACCCGAACAATTTGTAGCGATATGTCAAAGTCACGTCTTCATCCGAAACTTTATGAAAGACTTTGATCCGTAGCTTATCTGCCTCTTGTAATAGCTGGTAAGTATTATTAGCCCCAGTCGTAGCTTCTTTCAAAGTTGTCGTTTGTCCAGCTTGTGTGACTGCGACAAAGACATCACTTAATTGCTTGATCTTAGTTAAATTTTGATCATAGTAAACACCGTTAAAATCCCCGTCAAAGGCATATGTTATCTTTTGCGTCAGTTCGATACTACCATCTTCTAAAATATCGGCTGTCGCATTATAGCCAGTGATCTCATAGCTTCCCGCAGCTTTGATCGCTTGCAGATGGAACAATAATAAAAGTGCACTTACGATCCCAAGTAAAACTTTCCCTTTCTTCATTTATCGCACCCCCTCTACTTTGCCTAAATTATCTCAAATTGTATTTTAAGAGACAAGTTATTGACATCCTTAAAATATCTTTAAGCTTTTAGTTTACATCAAACAAAATTGCTCTATAATAGATTTAGAATGATTCTAAAAAAGAGGCGTGAAGTTTTATGAAAAAACAACTTAGTTTAGCGCAAAAAGTCAATGTTTTGCGCGCCAGCGTCATGGGAGCAAATGACGGGATCATCTCTGTTGCAGGGATCGTCATCGGGGTCGCTGGAGCGCATGAAAGTAACTATGCGATCTTGATCTCTGGGATCGCTGGGATGCTTGCAGGAACTGTTTCGATGGCGATGGGCGAATATGTCTCAGTCAGCACTCAAAAAGACTCTGAAAAACAGGCGATCGCGCAAGAAAAGAGCTACCTTACTTTGAACTATGACCACGAATTTCAAATGGTCGAACAAAAATATCTTGCGCAAGGGATCAAAGAAGAATTAGCCTACCAAGCTACAAAAGAGATGATGGCTAAAGACCCCCTTGTAACAACTGTACGGGAACGCTTTGGGTTAAACATCAATGAGATCATCAACCCTTATGCAGCTGCACTTGCTTCAATGCTTTCGTTTCCGACAGGCTCTTTATTACCAATGCTTGCGATCACGATCTTTCCTGAAAAGATCAAGATCATAGCTACTTTTATCGCAGTCTTGATCGCCTTAGCTTTAACAGGCTGGGGCGCTGCGATCTTAAGTAACGCTGATAAAAAGCAAGGGATCTTACGCAATATCTTATCTGGCATGTTGACGATGACGGTGACATACATCATCGGTCGGATCATCGGGGGGTAACACCATATGAAAAAAACTACTTCAATGAGTGAACGACTAAACACTTTACGGGCTGGCGTTTTAGGTTCAAATGATGGGATCTTGACCGTTGTCGGAGTCTTATTTAGTGTCGCCGTAGCCACGACTAACCAATTTACGATCTTTATCGCCGGTCTCTCTGATCTATTAGCCTGCGCTTTCTCGATGGCAGCTGGTGAATACGCCTCAGTCAGCACTCAAAAAGATGCTGAAAAAGCGGCGGTTGCCAAAGAAAAAGCGTTATTAAAACACGATTTCGCTACTGAATTAGAAGCGGTCAAAGTCTTTTACGTCGAAAAAGGCGTTACCTCAAAAACTGCACAGCTGATCGCTGAAGATCTCATGCAAAAAAAGCCGTTAGAAACTGTGATCGCAGTGAAATATAACTTGAAACTCGGCCAATATATGAATCCTTGGAACGCAGCCTTATCTTCGTTAGTTTCAGCGTCACTCGGTGGGATCTTCCCGCTCGCTGCGATGTCGCTTAGTCCCGTCCAATATCAATGGCCCCTAACGATCTTAGCCGTACTTGTCTCAGTCGGTTTGACTGGTTATCTCAGTGCACGTCTTGGCAACGGCATGGTCAAAACTGCGATCATTCGCAATATCATCGTCGGGATCATTACGATGATCATCCACTATTCTGTCGGGTTACTGCTCTAAAATAACTACTCTTATTTTTTAGCTAGCAATTTTTTGAGCGAGCTTGACAGATCCCAGTTCAAATTCGTTATTAAGAGTGTAAGCCAAGCCGGCCAACACTTACACGAATTTAAAAAAAGGGGGTCATCTCAATGACTGAAGCAACTTGGACAAAAAATGCGATCCGCGTACAACTGCAAACTAAGCTTGGGAAAAAACGCACACGGACTTTCAATAACATCGCGCAAAACGTCACCGGAGACCAGCTGGAAAAATTTGGACACTTGATCGCTTTACTGACAGGCGAAACTTTTCTTGGCGTCACTGAAACAACAACGACAAATATCACAGGAGGGAAACGTTAAGATGAAAAAATTAAGTTTAGGCTTTCACTCAAGTACCCAAAAAACTTTGCACCGCCTCCAGCTCAATTACGTTGAAAAAGAATTGAGTCCACAAGAAGTCCAACAAGCAATGCAAGAGATCGCTTCATTGCAGCTCTTTGTCGATAAAGAGGGGCAAAAACTCTTGGAAACACCAGTCAGTGCTGCCTACGTCACAACTGCGACAGAACCGCTCTTTGGCTTTAAAAAATAGGCGCACCTAGCCAAAAAGGCAAGTCCAACGTAAAAGTCGGACTTGCCTTTTTTATTCACTGATCCCGTTATGTTTGATCACATCACGATACCAGGCAAAAGAATCTTTTTTATAGCGTTTGAGTGTCCCATGCCCTGCATTATCGCGATCAACATAGATCATACCATAACGTTTTTTCATTTCCCCCGTCGTAAAGGAGACTAGATCGATGATCCCCCATGGAGTATAACCTAACAGCTCGACTCCATCATAGTCGACTGCTTCTTCTAAGGCTTTGATATGGGCAGTCAAATAGTCGATCCGCGCTTGATCGTGGACAGTGCCATCTTCTAATTCATCGATCGCACCAAAGCCATTTTCAACGATGAAAAGTGGTAGTTGGTAACGTTCATACAAATTGTTCAACGTATACCGTAAACCTAAAGGATCGATCGCCCAACCCCAATCAGAAACTTCGATATATGGATTTTCGACCGCATTTTCCATGCCACCGTTGACAACATTTTCTAGCTGCTCATTTTTAACATCAGCTTTGACTGTTGTCGACATATAATAACTAAAGCCGATGTAATCGACCGTCCCTTGTTTGAGGTCGGCTAATTCTTCTGGGGTGATCTCTAAGTGGTAGCCATTTCTTTCCCATTCTTTTTTGGCATAACCCGGGTAATAACCACGCACTTGCACGTCTGAGAAGAAATAGCGTTCGTGCATCGCCTGTTGGGCAGCTAAAATATCAGCTGGAGCACATGAATATGGGTAGATCGGGACATGTGAGATCATACAGCCGATCTTAAAGTCAGGATCGATCTCATGCCCAAGTTTAACAGCGCGCGCACTAGCCACAAGTTCATTATGCGCTACTTGGAATAAGACCTCGCGGGGATCTTCACCTTCTTTTAATGTTACACCTGAGTTCGTCCATAAAAAGAGCGGATTGTTCGTATCCATTTGATTATTGATCTCATTAAATGTCATCCAGTATTTGACTTTGCCTCGGTAGCGTTCAAAGACCGTTTTGGCAAATTTGACAAAATGATCGATCACTTTCTTATTCCGGAAACCGCCGTACTCTTTGGCTAAATAAAGTGGCATCTCAAAGTGCGAGAGCGTGATGACTGGTTCGATCCCATATTTTAAAAGCTCATCAAACATTTCATCATAAAATTTTAACCCAGCTTCATTTGGTTCTTCTTCGATCCCTTTTGGATAGATCCGCGTCCAAGCGATCGAAGTTCGGAAGCATTTGAGCCCCATCTCAGCGAAAAGCGCGATATCTTCTTTATAGTGATGATAAAAGTCGATCGCTTCATGGTTTGGATAAAATTCATCCGCTTCGATCGTTTCTGTTAAACGCCGTGGCACACCGTGTGCTCCTGCCGTCAAAACATCGATCACGCTAGGTCCTTTACCATCTGCGTCCCAACCACCTTCAAATTGATGGGCAGCAACTGCGCCACCCCAGAGAAAATCTTTTTGCATATCATATTATCCTTTCATTTAATTGATCTGAAAGATCACTGTCTCGTTTACGATCTGTTGATGTTCATTTTCTGGAACTACTTGCGTGTAATCGGCACTATTCGTGACGATGACTGGAGTGATCAAAGAAAGACCAGCTTTTTTGATCGCATCACGGTCAAATTCCATTAAGAGCTCCCCTTTTTTAAAGGTCTGACCTTCACTGACATGGTACGTAAATGGTGCTCCATTTAGTTCAACGGTCTCTAGACCGACATGGATCAAAAGCTCGATCCCGTTTTTAGCCTGAAGCCCTAAAGCGTGCTTTGAGCTAGTCTCCATGATAACTTGACCATCAAAAGGTGCATAGATCTTATTATCACTTGGCATGATCGCGATCCCTTCACCCATCGCCCCACTTGCAAAAACAGCGTCAGGTACTTCACTTAAAGGTAAAACTTCACCTTCTAATGGTGTCGTCACTTTAACATTTTTTGTCAAAGCAACTGCTGGTTTATCAGCAACATCAGCGGCTAATTTTTCATCTTTTGCTTCATCTTCGCCAAAACCAAAGATCAAAGTCAATAAAACAGCTGTTACGATCGCAACGCCTAGACCGATCAAAAGACCAATAAAGGACAGAGGCATCTTTTCATTGATCGCATTGACACTAGTCAAAATGCTTGGGAGACCAGCATACGCAAAGTAAAAAGGTTTGAAGAAACTTGCAACGACTGCCCCAAGACCACCTGCGATACAGCCATAGATAAAGGGACGTTTGAAGCGTAACGTTACCCCGTAGATCGCTGGTTCGGTGATCCCAAAGAGCCCCGTGATAAAGGCTGAAAGCGAGATGTTTTTAAGTTCTTTACTGTTAGCTTTCAAAAAGACGCCTAGCGTTGCAGCTACTTGTGCGGTAACGGCGATCGTTTGGAAAGCTTGGAAACTATCGCGTCCGTACATATCAAAGTTGGCCATTACCACAGGCGTGATGCCCCAATGGACGCCAAAGATGACAAAGATCTGCCAAAAACCCCCGATGATCAAAGCAGCTAAAGGTGGCGCTACTTCGACTAACCAGTTGTATCCGTTTGCAATTCCTGCCGCAAAAACAGCTGAAGCCGGCCCTAATACAAGTAAAGTAACTGGCACCATGATCACTAGACAAAAAAGCGGGGTCAAAAGTTGCTTAACGACTCCTGGTAAACGTTTTTCGACAAAACGTTCTAAATAAGATAAGAGCCACACTAAGATCAGCGGTGGTAAGACCGAAGACGTGTATGTCGTTTGGGAAAGAGGTAATGAGAACAGTTCAACTGTCTTCCCACTTGCGACTTGTTGCGTCAATTCCGTCAAACTAGGCGAAACTAGAGCGGCACAACACGCTAAAGCGATATACACATTGGTCTTGAAATGCTTGGAAGCCGTAACTGCAATGAATAAAGGCAAGAACGTAAAAGGCGCCCAAGAGATCAAGTCAAAGACTTGATAAGTCCCCGTTGTTGCAAAAGCTGGAAAAGCTAATTTACTCAAGATCAACAAGCCTTGTAAGATCCCAGCAGCAGCTAAAATATAGATAAATGGGGCAAAGACGGCTGACATCGTTGCAATAACGCGATTGACGATGCTCTTATCTTCGACTTCGACTTTGGCCAATGAATCAAGATCAACAAGTTGCTTGAACTCATTGAAAACATCAACGACATGTGGCCCGATCACGACCTGAAATTGCCCACCTTTTTCGACGACTGTGATCACCCCTGGCAATTCACTGATCTTCTCTTTAGCATCTGCCGGTGTCTTAGTCAAGACTAGCCGCAAACGCGTAGCGCAATGCCCCGCACTACTGATATTTTCTTGACCGATGATCGTGACGATCTCTTGCGCTAGCTTTTTATAATCTCTAACTTTTTCAGCCATTTATTGACCTCCTTTGTAACCGTTTTATTTATTGTATATTTATATAATAATTGTGAATTCACAATTTGTCAAGAAAAGGCTTTCAAATTTTCTCAGGAAATATTTCACGGTGCTAGTTGGCTTTAGAAATATGATATAATCAAGAAAAATTATTCTGATCCTAAAGTGAGGTGACCTATTTGCTCAAATACGATGAAGTCGCAACTAAGATGGAAGCTCAGATCATCGCAGATGGCTTGACGCAAGGGGATAAATTGCCGAAATTGACTGAATTGATGGCAAAATACGCTGTCAGTAAAAGTACGATCGTCAAAGCCCTTGCCAAACTAGAACAGCGCGGATTGATCTATCAGATCCAAGGAAGTGGGGTTTTTGTTCGACGCCCCAAACTTGATGAACATATCAATTTGATCAATAATAATGGTTTTACAGCCGACATGGTCAAACATAAGATGACTGCTAAAGTGCTCTCGCTAAAAAAGATCGCCCCGCCAAAAGACATGATCAAGTATTTCAACGGCGACGTTAAAGAAGTCTACGAAGTCAAACGGATCCGCTATTTAGATGATCAGATCTTGTGCTTAGAAGAATCTTACTTCAAAACTTCCGTAGTTTCTTTTTTAAATGAGCAGATCGCCCAAGGTTCAATCTTCAACTACGTCCGTGAACTAGGGATCGCGATCGGTTTTTCTGATAAATATCTTAATGTGATCGAATTATCTAAAAAAGAGGCAAAACTTTTAGAATTACCAGAAAAAGCGCCAGCCTTGACGATCGAAGAAACTTACTATCTGACCTCAGGTGAGGCATTTGATCACTCAAAAACGACTTATCATTTCAAAAATGCTAAGTTTTTCATCCAAAGTACAACGTAAAAAGGCCCTCAAGGAAAAAATACCTTGAGCGCCTTTTTTCATTTATCTTCAAATAAAGCGGCAAGTTTAGCTGCCATTTGGGGATCTAATTGATCAGCCAACGAAGCTTTTTCGCTTTGATTTTGTTTTTCGACATCGGCATTTAATTTAGCTTGTTGTTTGATGACTTCGATCACAGCTTGCTCGGCAACTTTTAAAGGTTCGATCTCTAAACGTCCTCCGGCTGAATCAGCATGCCCACCGCCACCAAAGTATTCAGCAGCAAATTTAGCAACATCTAGTTGCCCGTTTGAACGTAACGAGACACTATGACTATCGATCACCAAAGCTGCGTCGACATCAAAACGCTTTAATAAAGCGTGGGCGATCTCAGATTTATAATCACTAGCATACACGACGCCAAAACTGCGTCCGTCAAGTTCAAAGGTCTCAACATTTTTTAAATGTTTATCTAAATAGCGTTGACGTCGTCCATTTAACGTGCTGATCAAAAGTTCATTTTGAGCGCGATAGTTTTCCCAGCCAGTTGCAAAGACACTTTCCACAAAACTCTTGGATTTGCTCAATGGGTAAAACCAAAAGAGCTGATTCAGTTCGTCAGCGGCTGTGCGTTCTTCTTGGGTCATCAAAGGATCTTTTTGCCAATCCCACGTATCGTACGCACGGATCAACTCGACTAACTCTGCAACTTGAGCTTGTTTTTGCGTGGGGATCTGCTCAAACCCAGGCCGTTTGGTCAGCCAATCGTAAACTAAACTGACTGCACTTGGATTTTTGCTCTCATCTAAGGGCATCACACAGTTTGTTTGATAAGCTTGGCGCAACTTTTCTTCACTTTCATGATGATCAAAGATCAACCAGTGGTTTGCAAAGCGCTGTTCCAACTGTTGAAATGAATATTCACTATCTGGCGTCATATCCATGATATAGACATCGGTAAAACGCCCTAAGTCAGGTTGTTTGAACCAATAGGCTAATTCACGATCTAAGTTTCCGGCTGAACAAGTCGTCAGATCAAATTCAACATCTTTAAAAAGATATGGTGCCAGCGTTTCAAATAAAACAGGGGCTCCAAAACCATCGAGATCGTTATGCGAAAAAAGCTTGATATGTCGTGTCTTTTTCAAATTTCTTATCCCTTCTAAAATTACGCTCATTTTCTACTAATAATAATTATACCCATAACGTTTAGAGAAAAGCTAGTCTTTCAAAAGCGCTGAGCTCCATGTTATCATCTTATTAATTAGCAAGACAAGATGAGGTATGAAAATGACATTTACACTTTATATGGTCCGTCACGGGCAAACGTTACTCAATAGTTATAACCGTCTTCAAGGTTGGTGTGATTCACCTTTGACAACAAAAGGACTCAATGACGCTCAAAGTGCTGGAAAACATTTAGCCCAGATCAAGTTCGATCATGCTTTTCATTCTGACACGACGCGGGCAACTCGCACATGTCAATTTATTTTAGCTCAAAACAAACACTCAAGCACACTCGTCCCCCAAGAACTCAAGTATTTCCGCGAACAAAGCTTTGGCTATTTCGAAGGAAATGATGCTGCACAAACTTGGCTCATGGTCGGAGCTTTGCACGGTTGCCGAACTTATAACGATATTTTAGAAAAATATGGTCTGGGGATGACCCGCGACTTACTGCATGAGACTGATCCGTTCAAAGATGCCGAAGATGATGCAAAATACTGGGCGCGCTTAGACGCTGGCTTTGACTATTTGCGGACCCATATCCCAGAGGGAGAAAATGTCTTACTTGTCAGCCACAGTATTACGATCAGAAGCATCGTCGATCGCTTCGCAAAAGATCTCGGTGCTGATCGCTTAGGTCCTAAAAACGGAGCAGTAACAAAATTGATCGTTTCTAAAGACGATGTCAAAGTCAAATACTATAACCACTACCTCGATAACGAAACATATTAAAAAATACTTTGCCCCCAAAAGTTTGAATTTTTGGGGGCAAAGTATTTTTAGAGAAGAACAGCTTCACAGATCAATTGTAAAATAAATAAGAGACTTAGCCCCCATAAAAGAGGGGACACTTCTTGAGCCCGAGCTGAGGCTACTTTGACTAACGGATAAGCTGCAAATCCAAACGCTAATCCAAGGGAGATCGAACCTGATAAAGGGATCAAGACAACGATCAAAAACGCAGGAAACCACGTCGAAAAATCAGCGATGTTCAATTCTTTCAACTGTTGGATCATCAAAGCTCCAGTAATAATGATCACTGGCGCGATCGCTTCTTGAGGTACATAACGTAACAAAGGAATAAAGAAAAGCGCCATTAAAAAGAGTACCCCACTGACAAAAGACATCAGCCCAGTCTTACCTCCAGACTCGATCCCGGTTGCACTTTCAGCAGCCGCGACAGTTGGACTTGTCCCTAAAAAACCAGAACAAAAAGTCGCTAAGGCACTTGCTTCAAAAGTTCGCTTAAATTTTTGCGGAGCAGGTAAAAGCCCCTCTAAGATCCCCATCGATTCAAAGATCAAGATCATCGCCATCGAAAAAACAGCTAATAAAAATTTCAAAGTAAATAAACTGCTAAAGTCAGCGTGAAACAAAAGCGCGCGATATTTACTGATATCACTAAAGCTTACTTCAGGTGGAGCTTGGAGCCCAATATTTAAACAGACTCCTATTGCACTTGTCACGATGATCCCTAACATAAAGCTTCCAGGAACTTGGCGTAAATATAAAACCAAAGTCAACGCCAGTCCAAATAAAGCTAACAGCGTTTCTGGTGCAGCTAAGTTACCTGGGGCAAGTAACGAACGACTACCACCTTGTGCAATCAAATGCGCCTTTTCTAAGCCAAGCGTCACTAAAAACAATCCGATCCCCGCCGTGATCCCGATCTTTAATTCGGGCGGGATCGCCTGAGATAACAACTCACTGACACGACTAAAAGAAACTAACAGGTAGATCACACTACTAAAGATCGAGATCGCTAAAGCCTGTTGCCACGTCAAATGCATCGAAACGACTAACGTGTAGGTGAAAAAAGCATTGACGCCCATTCCTGGCGTGATCACGATCGGAGCATCAGCCCACACTGCCATGATCAAACAGCCTAACGCTGAAGCAAAGATCGTCGCAAAAATACTTAAGTTTGCTGGGATCTTCGCATCCGCTAAAATCAAAGGATTAACGATCAAAATATAAGAGATCGCAAAAAAACTCGTGATCCCAGCGATCACTTCAGTCCTTTTTTCTTCTTTCGTCAATGTTTTCAAAGTAGTTAACATTTTATCGATATCCTTTCATAATTTTTCGGCACGTTAGACTATTCTAACAAATATTTTCACCTACGAAAAGAAAGCCTCTCACAGTCCCTATTTCAAAACCACGCCCGATATCCTATAATTAAGTAAGTAGTTATCCACAAGATATCATTTATAAGTGGACAAGTATCCTAGCTTAAAATCATAGAAAGGTGTTGAACACAGACGTACATTGCCTGTGCGTCATTTCGCCATGAAATTCATCGCTATCGTTGGAACGAATGCATCACAATCTTACAACCGTAAATTACTCCAATTTATGAGCACACATTTTGCCACGAAAGCCTCGATCGAAGTCGTTGAGATCAAAGATATCCCGCTTTTTTGCGAAGACTACGCCCAAACTCCCCCTAGTGTCTTAGCGTTAGCTGAAAAGATCGAAGCAGCAGACGGTGTCATCTTTGGAACACCTGAATATGATCATGATATTCCTGCTGCGCTAAAATCCGTTATCGAATGGCTTTCCTGGAAAGTCCATCCTTTGACAAGGCGTCCTGTCATGATCGTCGGAGCTTCTTTAGGCAAGCTCGGGACGGTCCAAGCCCAAGAGAGCTTACGCCGGATCCTAGATTCGCCTGGACTTGGTTCATTTGTCTTACCTGGTTTTCAGTTTTTACTTGGTCAAGCCGAGAACGCTTTTGCTGAAAATGGTGAACTTCTTGATCAACGCACTGTTGCCTGGTTAGAACAGTGTTTTGACGGCTTTATGCGTTACACTAGTGCTTTAGAAGCACTGAAAAGTACCCCTGCCAAAAAGCCACTCAAAACACCAACGCCAACTAAAAGGTTGCTTCCCGCTGAAGATCCAGTTTTAAAAGTTTTAGATAATTTAGATAATGTTACTGGTGCTTCAGAAAGTGACGAACAAAGTTTTGAAGAAGCAAATGGGATCAGCTTTGTCTTACGCGAAGAACTAAACGAAACACCACAAGCCGTAACGAGTGCTTCCAAGACGCAAACAACAAAAAAGCCGGCCTTGATCTACACCGAAGATGCTTTGTCCAGTGCTTCGCAAACAGAAGAGATCATTGAAAAAGTACCTGATACGACGACGGGGGCGTCTGAAGGCTGATGACTACAAAGAAAACTGCTATCCACAAGCAATATCGTGGCTTGGGGACAAATATCCGTCTAACGGCCTTTGGGACGGCAACCGCGACCGATCTAGATGACGCCTACGCACTCGTGCAAATGTATGAAGATCGCTTGACAGTCAATCGTGAGCTCTCAGAATTGATGGAGGTCAACCATGCAGCCGGTAAACATCCCGTCGCTGTCAGTGAAGCGACTTTTGCTCTTACAAAATTAGCACTTTTGACGAGTCGCCAAAATTTTGGGTTCAATGCCTTGATCGGACCGCTCGTCAAACTATGGAAGATCGGTTTTTCAGATGCCCATGTCCCAGAATCAGCGCAGATCAAAGCGCGTTTAGCTCTTTGTGATCCAAAAAACGTCCTTTTAGACGAAGAAAACCTGACGATCTTCTTAAAACAAGCAGGTATGGAACTTGATCTAGGTGCGATCGCCAAAGGATATATCGCCGATCGGATCCAAGATCTCTTCAAAGCCAAAGGGATCGGTTCAGCGATGATCGATCTAGGTGGAAACCTCTTGCTAACAGGGCCAGCACCAAAGCACGCTGATCAGAAATGGCGGATCGGGATCCAAGATCCTTTTGCCAAGCGTGGGCACTCGATCCTCTCAGTCAAGATCGGGCCGTGTTCGGCTGTGACAAGTGGGATCTACGAACGGCAGTTACAAAGTGGTGGCAAAACTTATCACCATATCTTAGACCCCAAAACAGGTTATCCACATGAGAATAACTTAGTCAGTGTCACTGTCTTTACTAAACATTCTGTCATCGGCGAGATCGAAACGACACGACTCTTTTTCAATGACACTTTAACTGACTTAGAAAATTACTCTTTTGACTCAGAAGAGATCTTTGGGGCCGTTTTAGTGACTAAAGACCGGCAGATCAAAGTTTTAGGGCTAAAACAAGCAGATCTCTATCTGCTCGACGAAACTTATACTTTGCTTTAAAAAAAACAAGAGGCTGTGACATAAGTCTACAAAATAAAGCTGGATGTATGGAAACCTTCGTGTTTCATATATCCAGCTTTTGAATTATAATCAAAGAAAAAAGGTAGCCACGCCCGGCTACCTCACAATTACCCTCGAAAGGATAACATAAAATGATACACAGTCATTATAACATTAATCAGACTATTTTGAACATCTCTTTAGAATATATTCCTGAAAAAAATCATCCAGCTCTCTACATCAATGAACTTGTTGAAAGTTTAGAACTCAAGTATAACTATCAATTTGGACGCCCTCGTGAATATGATCTAGCTGCTATGCTAAAGCTCACTTTACTTGCTTATAGCTATGGTATCTTTAGTAGTCGAAAAATTGAGAGATTTGCTCGCGAAAATAAGCCTGCTGGTTGGTTGATCGCTGATCAAGTCCCTTCTTATCGAACTATTTGTCGTTTTCGGATCTCTGATGAGTTAGCTACCTTAACACAAGAGAGTTTAACTAAATTGACAGCTTTTCTAAAAAAACATAATCTGATTGATGACATTTCTTTCATTGACGGTACGAAGATCCTTGCGGATGCTAATAAGTATTCTTTTGTCTGGAAGAAAAATGTCGTTCGTTTTGATGAGCTCAATCGTCAAAAAGTTGTTGAACTTTTAGGCGAGCTCCACGAAGCTAAAGTTATCGGAAAGATCCCCAAAGGATCTGACCTGACTTTGGAAGCATTAGATGTAATAATTGCCAAGTTTGAAGATTATCTAGTTGCTTTAGATCAAAAAGTCGAAGAAACTAGACAAGTATCGCCGAACCCTGCGAAACAAGAACGTCGAAAATTAAAGGCAACCTACAAAAAACTATTAACGCGTAAAGAAAAAATGCAAAATCACCAAAAACAAAAAGACATCCTTAGAGAACGAAATAGTTACTCTAAAACTGACCATGATGCTACTTTTATGCGTGTAAAAGAAGATCCAATGTTAAACGGACAACTAAAACCTGCTTATAATCTTCAAATTGCTACTAGTAACCAGTTTATTACCGGGTATAAGTTATTTGCTAATCCAACTGATACAAGAACGCTTCCTACTTTTATTGACCATTTGAATGACAATGGCGTACTTGGTTCAACTATCGTTGCTGATGCTGGGTATGGTTCTGAGAGTAATTATCGTTTTTGTGACGATAATTACGGTGATCGCACCGTTTTGATCCCTTATGGGACAATGCTCAAAGAGAATAGTCGCAAATGGAAAACTGATGATCATAAAATCATGAATTGGTCTTATAATGAAAAAGATGACTATTATTTAGACCTTAACGGTGTTAGATTCAATTTTTCAAACTATTCTAAAAGAACTGATAAGTATGGATTTACTAGAGATTTTAAAGTATATACTGCTGAAAAATTTGATGATGATCATTTGATAGATCCCCGAGCCTTAACTAAAAGTGGACACGTAAGGAAGATCATGGTCAATAATGCCTGGGAATATTTTAAAGCACAACAACGAGCTTTACTTTCATCTTCTAATACTGGATCAATCTATGCACGGCGCAAAATTGATGTTGAACCTGTTTTTGGAAGATTGAAGGCTTCTTTGGGATTCAACCGATTCTCAGTTAGGGGGAGCGAAAGAGTCGAAAAGGAAATGGGCATTGTAGTTTTGGCAATGAATATCAACAAATTAGTCACAGTAGTGACCAAGATAAACAAAATACGTAAAGAAAAAGTATCTCAGAAATCAAATTTTCGATTTCTGAGATACTTTTCTCTTATAGAGACTACTTATGTCACAGCCTCTTGTTATGATACTACTATTTTTTCTTGCTCTTTAGAGCCTTGCGTTTTGATTTTTCGATCTTACGCTGGCGTGCTTTTTCAGCGCGCTTCTTTTCTTCGCGTTCTCGTTGTATCTTAAACGGATTATTGATCACGAGAGTTTGGACAACAGAAAAGGCGTTTGTGATCACCCAGTAAAGTGATAACGCAGCCGGCACATTCAAAGCGGTAAAGAAGATGATAAGTGGCATCCCATAAGTCATCATCGTCGTCATCGCATTTTGTTCTGGTTGAGATTTGACGCTCAACCATGAAGTTGCAAACGTGAATAAGGCTGCTAAGACTGGCAAGATGTAGTACGGATCTTTCCCACCTAGTTGCATCCATAAGAAATGCCCCGTTTTCAGGGTCTCTGAACGATAGATCGCTTGATACAACGCGATCAAGATCGGCATTTGCACTAGGAGTGGTAAACAACCTGCAACTGGATTGACACCAGCTTCAGCGTACAACTTCTGCTGTTCAGCCCGCATCTTTTGCATCGACTCAACGTCACGGCCAGGGTATTTAGCTTGGAGCTCTTTTAACTTCGGCTGTAACTCAGAAGTCTTGCGCATACTTCTCATCTGGTAGATCATCAAAGGCAAGATCACGATCCGCACGATGATCGTAAAGACGACGATCCCCCAACCGTAATTATGCCCAAAAATATTGCTTAAAGCTTCGATCGCTCGAATAAAGTTCCAAACGATATAGTGATCCCAGATCCCAGTACTTTGCGCCGTGACTGGATCAGTGCTACAGCCACTTAAGACGAGCATCACCGCTAAAACGCTAAGAATAACGGCCGATTTTTTGCCTTGCTTCAATTGTAGGTACCTCACTTAAATTTGGTCGTCATCTGACAAAACTTTTGCCAGACGTAAAACATGGATCAAGTTCTTCTTCGCATCGCTTGTCGAGATGTGGGTCGCATTCGGGCGCGCGATCACGATAAAATCACAATCGGGCTTCAACTGTGGCCTCAACTCAGTCAAACTTTGACGGATCCGACGTTTGACCCAGTTTCTTTCAACGGCATTACCGATCTTTTTACCAACAGAGATCCCGACCCGAAAATGCTTTTGCCCTGGCTTTTCGATCATGTAAACTACAAACATCCGATTAGCACATGACTTGCCTTGCGTAAAGACTTCTTGGAACTCCGCTTCTTTTTTGACGCGGTATGATTTTCGCATAATACATCTCCAAATGATTTGAAAAGTCTGCAAATACTAAAAAAGACCACTGACGGTCCAGTGGCCTATGCAGACAATACTTTTCTACCTTTACGGCGTCTACGTGCTAACACATTACGACCGTTGCTTGTACTCATGCGTTTACGGAAACCGTGGACGCGTTGGCGATGGCGTTTCTTAGGTTGGTAAGTTCTCTTCACAACAAAACACCTCCTTTTATACAATGTTACTTAATATCCTACAAAAAACGTAGCTTGATGTCAAGTTCAGACTTACTTATTAATACTATCATAGTCTGGCTAAAATTCAAAGACTTTTTAATAAGGTCGCTCTTTTTTTCTTCGCAAAACTATCCACATTTTATCCACTTTTTTCACTTGTGGTTGTCGATAAAAAATTTCGTTCCACAATGTAATCCCCAACTTTGTGCACAAATCACAGGCTGTTCATTAATGTGTGTGGATTTGTGCGTAACCCCTTGTGAATAACAACTGAAACCTTTGATATGTATAGCGTTTAAGCAGGATGTCTTTTCTGTGCATAACTGAGTAAAATCTTTTAAATAACTCGTTTTATGCACAGCTTGTGGAAAAGTATATCAACACCCTGTGATTTATTTTTGAATTTTTTCCACTGATCTGTGGAAAACCATTTTCTTTAATGCTACAATAAATGCAGACAACATAGAAAGGGAGGTGTTCGTTTCTGTGCTTGACCTGGAAACTTTATGGCAATACATCCGTGATACTTTCAAGCAAGATTTCTCACCGATCACATTTAAAACATGGATCGAGACTGCGCACCCAGTTCATTTCACCGACAACACATTAGTCGTTGAAGTTGCGTCGCCACTCCACCGTGATTATTGGAAACAAAGTATCATTCCTGAGATCTCAGCTAAACTTTCTGAGATGCTTGCAACCACGATCACGATCGTGGCGATCACACCGGACGAACAAGATCCGCTCGAAAAGACACCGGAAAAACCTAGTGTTCAAGTGAGTTCACCAGCGCTACCGCGTAAAAATAGCCCGTTAAACGATAAGTATACTTTTGAATCTTTTGTCGTTGGCAAAGGCAATCAGTTAGCCCACGCAGCCGCGTTAGCTGTGGCTGAAGAACCTGGTCTTTTTTACAATCCCCTCTTCTTTTATGGAGGTGTTGGGCTCGGTAAGACACACTTGATGCATGCGATCGGTCATCAGATGCTCCAAAACAATCCTAATGCGCGGGTCAAATATGTGACGAGCGAATCATTTGCCAACGATTTTATCAATTCGATCAAATCAAAGCGCCAAGAAGAATTTCGCCAAGAATACCGCAACGTTGATCTGCTGTTAGTCGACGATATCCAATTTTTCTCAGATAAAGTCGGCACGCAAGAAGAATTTTTCCACACGTTCAACGCTTTATATGACGAAAAAAAACAGATCGTTCTTTCCTCTGATCGTTTACCAAATGAGATCCCTAAACTTCAACAGCGCTTAGTTTCGCGTTTCAAATGGGGCTTATCAGTGGATATCACTCCGCCAGATCTGGAAACTAGGATCGCGATCTTGCGCAATAAAGCCGAAGCTGAACTACTGAGTGTCCCAGATGACACATTAAGTTATATCGCTGGCCAGATCGATTCAAATATCCGCGAACTTGAAGGAGCTTTGATGCGCGTCCAAGCATATGCTAAGATGACTAAGCAACCGGTGACGACGAGCTTAGCGGCTGAAGCCTTGCAAAGTTTGAATGGACAAAAAGCTAAAAAAGAGCTCTCGATCGCCTTGATCCAAGATAAAGTCGCTAAGTATTATCACGTCTCCGTAGCAGATCTTAAAGGTAAAAAACGCGTCAAAACGATCGTTGTGCCCCGTCAGATCGCAATGTATCTCGCACGTGAATTGACTGATGCGTCTTTACCAAAGATCGGCAACGAATTTGGGGGCAAAGATCATACGACCGTGATCCACGCCCACGAAAAGATCGCTGAAGCACTGACGCAAGATGATGAGCTCAAAAAAGAAGTCGGTAAATTACGTGAATCTTTGAGTTCTTAACGTGGTGCTGTGGAAACTGTGTGGATAAACCACCCACTTTATCCACAGGTTATCCACAACCATTTTTCTTCACTAGCTGAGCCTTGACGGGGTTATCCCCATTATCAACAGGGCCTACTATTACTACTACATTATTATTAATATATATATTTAACAGGAGGCATGACTGCTAATGAAATTTTCTGTACATAGAGCAGCATTCATTCAGTATTTAAACGACGTTCAACGCGCGATCTCAGCTAAGACAGCCTTAGAGATTTTATCTGGGATCAAACTCGATCTGTCAGAAGATGGCTTGACCATGACTGGAAGCAACTCAGATATCTCGATCGAAACAGTAATCTCGATCGCTGATGAACAAGCTGCGCTAAATATTGAACAGACTGGGAGTGTAGTGTTACCAGCTCGCTTCTTTAATGAGATCGTAAAAAAATTGCCAGCAGAAACGATGACGCTTGAAGTCAATGAACGTTTCCAAGCTGCGATCACTTCGGGTTCAGCTGATTTCACGATCAATGGGGTCGATCCTGAAGCCTACCCACACTTACCTGAGATCGATTCGCGCGAACAATTGACGCTTTCAGGAGATATTTTGAAACAAGTTATCAACCAAACTGTGATCGCGGCTTCAAAACAAGAAACACGCCCGATCTTGACTGGGATCCATCTAGCGTTCAAAGAAGGCGAATTGTTAGCTGTTGCGACTGATTCCCACCGCTTGAGCCAACGTAAGCTCCAATTGACTGGAAAAAACGAAGCTGATCATGACATTATCGTTCCTGCGCAATCGATGAATGAATTAGCTAAGATGATCGGTGAAGAAAGCGAAGATATCGAGATCCAGATCGCTGAAAATCAGATCTTATTCATTTTAGGTAATACTTCTTTTTACTCGCGTCTGCTAGAAGGGAACTACCCTGATACGACACGTTTGATCCCGCAAACGGCAACAACGACTTTAGAAGTCAATGCTCCTGAATTTTTACGGGCGATCGAACGGGCTTCGTTACTTTCGCATGAAGGACGCAATAATGTCGTCAAATTGACGTTGACCAGTGATAAAGCAATGCTTTCTAGCAATTCTCCTGAGATCGGAAATGTTGAAGAAGAGTTGACTTTTACTGAATTGAAAGGTGATGACTTAGAGATCTCTTTTAATCCAGACTATATGAAAGATGCCTTACGTTCTTTTGGTCAAAGTGAAGTTTTATTAAGTTTTACGTTACCACTTCGCCCGTTTACGTTAGTGCCAAGCGAAGCTAACGGGGATTTTGTACAATTGATCACCCCAGTGCGGACAATCTGAGCTTAAAAAAGCAGAGCCAAGCCTCTGCTTTTTTTGTATCTTGAGTTAAATAGATCTTTCTGAGCTAATAAAAGAGTTTCTCAGGCGTTTTATCACAATTGAATGTTATCATACTGAACACAGATAAAATGGGCTCAGAACGCATTTTAACCGTTCGTTCGATTGTGTTTAGTTTTTAAAAAAGGTATAATTTATAAGTAACTATTAGGAAAGTGAGGCAATATTTTGGCAGAAGAGATCTATTTAAAGACCCCCTATATCACTTTAGGTCAGCTCCTAAAGATCGCCGATCTTGTTTCTTCTGGCGGTCAAGCAAAATGGTTCTTGCAAGAATATGGAGCCGATATTTTAGTTAATGGTGAACAAGATGCACGACGAGGACGGAAACTCTATCCTGGTGACAAGATCGTGATCAAAGACCACGGTGAGTATTTGATGAAAGTCGACCGCTAAAAATGTATTTAGAAGAACTTGAGTTACGTGATTTTCGCAACTATGACCAAGTTACACTTGAATTTTCGCCTCAGATCAATGTTTTGATCGGCCAAAATGCTCAAGGGAAGACGAATCTGCTTGAAGCGATCTATGTTTTGGCGATGGCGCGGAGCCACCGTACGAATAACGAACGAGAGTTGATCCGCTTCAAAGCCAAAGGAGCTTTTTTAGCTGGGCGCATCAAACGCAAGCTCGGAACGATCCCACTGGAGATCACTTTGAGTCGTCAAGGTAAAAAAGCTAAAGTCAACCATTTAGAACAAGCACGTTTATCACAATATATCGGAAATCTAAACGTGATCTTATTTGCTCCAGAAGATCTGGCACTAGTCAAAGGTGCACCAGCTGTACGACGCCGGTTTATCGATATGGAGTTTGGGCAGATCGATCCTAAATATCTCTATGATCTTACTCGATATAAGGCGATCTTAAAGCAACGCAATAACTATTTGAAGCAACTTCAACAAAAAAAAGCTCAAGATAAGCTTTACTTAGAAGTACTCTCAGACCAGTTAGCAACGTTTGGGGCAGCGGTGATCAGTAAACGGTTAGCTTTTTTAGCTGAACTTGAAAGCTATGCCCAAGAGATCCACAGTGCGATCACCCAAGGTAATGAAATGCTTTCCTTTCATTATGAAAGTAGTTTGAAAGACATTTTAGATTCTGATGAAAGTAAAACAGCTATTGAACTAAAAAAAGGTTATGCAAATTTACAAGCAAAAGAGATCTTGCAAGGAACAACTCTTTTAGGACCGCATCGCGATGATGTCAGTTTCACCATCGATAAAAAAAACGTCCAGATCTATGGTTCTCAGGGGCAACAAAGAACTACGGCGCTTTCCGTCAAATTGGCTGAGATCGAATTGATGAAGCATAAAACGGGGGAATATCCGATCTTATTGCTCGATGATGTACTCTCAGAACTTGATGGAGCGCGGCAGACGCACTTATTGAAGGCGATCCAAGGGAAAGTACAAACATTTTTGACGACGCCTGGACTTAGTGAGATCACACAACGTTTGATCAAAGAACCAAAGATATTTCATATCGATGCAGGTCATATTTCAGAAAATGAACAAGAGGGAAAGAAACATATCGTCTGGGTCTCAGAAGAAGAGAAAAAGACGGTGACATTTTTCCCTAAAAATGAAAAAGCTAAGAAAGGACAGTCTACATAAAATCTTATGTAGCGGGCAGCTAAAGTGACAGATAAAGAAAAGCTTGAAGAAGTAAAAGAGCAAAAAGCTAAAGAATATGATGCGAGCCAGATCCAAGTGCTCGAAGGCCTGGAAGCCGTCCGGAAACGTCCCGGGATGTATATCGGTTCAACGAGCTCTCAAGGTCTCCATCACTTGGTGTGGGAGATCATCGATAACGGGATCGACGAGGCATTAGCTGGCTTTGCCGATGAGATCAATGTGATCGTTGAAAAAGATAATAGCATCACTGTTAAAGATAACGGGCGTGGGATCCCAGTCGATATCCAAGAAAAAACAGGTCGACCAGCACTTGAGACCGTCTTTACTGTGCTCCATGCTGGGGGTAAATTTGGCGGTGGCGGTTATAAAGTTTCTGGTGGGCTCCACGGGGTAGGGGCTTCAGTCGTCAATGCGTTATCCACAAGTTTAGATGTCCAAGTTACTCGTGAAGGTGACGCAAATGTTTACGGGATGGATTTTAAACTTGGAAAAGTTGCCCATGCGATGGAAGTTATCGGTCAAAGCCAAGAACATGAACACGGAACAACAGTGCATTTCTTGCCTGATCCAGACATCTTCACTGAAACGACGATCTATGATATCAAAGTCTTAACAACGCGGATCCGCGAATTAGCATTTTTAAATAAAGGCTTAAAGATCACGATCGATGATCTCCGCCCAGAAGAACCGACTCATGCAGAATTTCATTATGCTGGTGGGATCAAGCACTACGTTGAGTATTTAAATCGCGGCAAAGAAGTCTTATTTGCAGAGCCGATCTATGTTGAAGGCCAACAAAAAGGGATCACCGTTGAAGTGGCTTTGCAATATACTGATGATTTCCACTCGAACTTGTTGACATTTACAAATAATATCCACACATATGAAGGTGGAACACATGAATCAGGTTTCAAGACAGCTTTGACCCGTGTGATCAACGATTATGCGCGGAAAGCAAATCTGTTGAAAGAAAACGAACCTAATCTTTCGGGTGAAGATGTGCGTGAAGGTCTGACAGCTGTTGTCTCAGTCAAGCACCCTGATCCACAGTTTGAAGGGCAGACAAAGACCAAATTAGGAAATTCAGATGCACGAGCAGCAACAGATAAAACTTTCTCAGAAACATTCAGCAAATTTATGTTGGAAAATCCTGATGTCGCACGCCGGATCGTTGAAAAAGGGATGTTAGCTGCTAAAGCGCGTGTCGCAGCTAAACGGGCGCGCGAAGTGACGCGTAAGAAAAATGGGCTTGAGATCTCCAATTTACCGGGTAAATTGGCTGATAACACGAGTAAAGACCCTGAGATCTCAGAATTATTCATCGTCGAAGGGGATTCTGCAGGTGGTTCAGCTAAACAAGGACGTTCGCGGTTGACCCAAGCGATCTTACCGATCCGGGGGAAGATCTTGAATGTGGAAAAAGCGACTTTAGATCGGATCTTAGCTAACGAAGAGATCCGCTCGTTATTCACAGCTTTAGGCACAGGTTTTGGGGATGACTTTGATGTTGATAAAGTCAATTACCATAAATTGATCATCATGACGGATGCCGATGTCGATGGAGCCCATATTCGTACGCTCTTGTTGACGCTCTTTTATCGTTTCATGCGCCCAATGATCGAACGAGGCTATGTTTATATCGCGCAACCACCTTTGTATCAAGTGCGTCAAGGAAAGATGATCCGATATATCGATACTGATGAAGAATTAGAAGAAGTCTTAGGACAGTTACCACCAAGTCCCAAACCAGTGATCCAACGTTATAAAGGTCTGGGGGAAATGGATGCAGAACAGTTGTGGGAAACAACGATGGATCCAGAAAACCGCCGTTTGTTACGGGTGGAATTGTCAGACGCAGAGGAAGCCAATGCGATCTTTGAGATGTTGATGGGTGATCAAGTAGGTCCAAGACGTCAATTTATCGAAGAAAATGCGACCTTTGTGGATAACTTAGACGTCTAAGTGGAAAACATGAGATATCAGTGGAAAAATCAAAATGTGAGGCTGATATTTGTGAAAAAAGTTTAGGAAAGGAAAAGCTATAGTTTTTCTGGCTCACATATATAGCAGGAAAAAAGAGTGGTAGAAGTACCTGATAGAATCAGTAAGGTCGACTTGTCAAAAGTCATGCGGACTTCATTTTTAGACTATGCGATGAGCGTTATCGTCGCGCGGGCTCTGCCGGATGTGCGTGATGGATTAAAACCAGTACATCGGCGGATCTTATACGGAATGAATGAACTTGGAGTCACGCCTGATAAGCCTTATAAAAAATCGGCCCGGATCGTGGGGGACGTTATGGGTAAATATCACCCTCACGGCGACTCGGCGATCTACGAATCGATGGTGCGGATGGCGCAAGATTTCAGCTATCGTTATCTTTTAGTCGATGGGCATGGTAACTTTGGTTCGGTCGATGGTGACGGAGCAGCCGCGATGCGGTACACCGAAGCAAGAATGTCAAAGATCACGTTAGAGATGTTACGTGACATCAACAAAGATACGATCGATTTCCAACCAAACTATGACGGCACAGAGCGTGAACCTGTCGTTTTACCAGCACGTTTTCCTAATTTGCTCGTCAACGGGGCAACAGGGATCGCAGTGGGGATGACGACTAATATCCCACCACATAATTTGGCTGAAGTTATTTCAGGACTCCATGTATTGATGGAAAACCCGGAAGCAACGACAGCTGACTTGATGGAGGCGATCCCAGGACCTGATTTTCCAACTGGTGGGATCGTGATGGGCAAATCAGGGATCAGAAAAGCGTATGAGACAGGGAAAGGTTCAGTGACTTTACGCGCTAAAGTTGAGATCGAAGAACTCAAAAATGGGCGTGAACAGATCGTTGTCCACGAATTGCCATACATGGTCAATAAAGCTAAATTGATCGAACGGATCGCAGAATTAGCGCGCGATAAAAAGATCGAAGGGATCACTGATATCAAAGATGAGTCAGACCGTGAAGGGATGCGGATCACGATCGATGTCCGGCGTGACGTCAGTGCTTCTGTCGTTTTGAACAATTTATACAAATTGACATTGATGCAAACGACTTTTAACTTCAACATGTTAGCGATCGTCAACGGAACGCCAAAGATCTTGAGTTTAAAGCAGATCTTGACGCACTATTTGAAGCATCAAGAAGAAGTCATCCGGCGTAGAACGCAATTTGATCTGAAAAAAGCTAAAGCTCGGGCTCATATTTTAGAAGGGTTGCGGATCGCCTTAGACCATATCGAAGCGATCATCAACATCATTCGCAGTTCACAAAGTGGCGATGTAGCTAAAGATCGCTTGATGAATGACTACCATTTGAGCGATAAACAAGCACAAGCGATCTTAGACATGCGGTTAGTACGTTTGACTGGTTTAGAACGCGAGAAAGTTGAAGCTGAATATCAAAAAACGATGGGAGCGATCGCTGATTTCGAAGATATTTTAGCGCATGCTGAACGGATCCATCAGATCATCTATCAAGAATTGCTTGAGATCCAAGAAAAATTTGGCGACAAGCGCCGCACGGAACTTATGGTCGGTGAAGTCTTGAGCATCGAAGATGAGGACTTGATCGAAGAAGAAAATGTTGTGATCACGTTGACCCATAACGGCTATATCAAACGTTTACCAACGAGTGATTTCAAAGCTCAACGTCGTGGTGGTCGTGGGGTTCAAGGGATGGGAGTCCATGATGATGATTTCATCGAGCATTTGATCACGACTTCGACGCACGATGAACTGTTATTCTTCACGAATATCGGTAAAGTTTACCGCATGAAAGGCTATGAAGTTCCAGAATATGGACGGGCAGCCAAAGGGATCCCAATGATCAACTTATTAGACCTAAGTAAAGAAGAAAAGATCCAAACTGTGATCAATGTTGCAGAAGACAAGCGCAACGCTTCGAACTATCTCTTCTTTACGACCGTTCATGGGATCGTGAAGCGCACTTCTGTGACTGAATTTAGCAATATCCGTAAAAACGGGTTAAAAGCGATCAACTTACGTGAAGGCGACGAATTGATCAACGTTTCGATCACAGACGGAACGCAAAACATCATCATTGCAACGCATAACGGTTACGCAGTCAGCTTTAAAGAAGAAGTAGTGCGGGCAATGGGGCGCTCAGCCTCTGGGGTCCGTGGGATCAAGTTGCGTGAAGGTGATTATGTGATCGGCGCATCATTGCTCAAACCAGATTCTAAAGTCTTTGTCATTTCAGAAAAAGGCTTTGGCAAGCAAACAAGTGCCTTAGAATATCCGATCAAAGGTCGCGGTGGTAAAGGTGTTAAAACTGCAAACATCACAGAAAAGAACGGAAACTTAGTCGGTATGACGACTGTCTTTGGGGATGAAGATATCATGGTCATCACAAATAAAGGTGTCATGATCCGCTTTAATATCGCAAGTGTTTCCACAACTGGTCGGGCAACGATGGGGGTCAAATTGATCAACTTAGACGATGATGCTAAAGTTTCAACGATGACAAAAGTCGAGCCAGAAGAAGTCGAAGAAGAAAAAAGCTAATAACGAGCTGAAAATTTGAGAGTCAAAGACTGTTTGACTCTCTTTTTTATTTTTAAAGAAAAAAGGACTTTGTTTTGCGTATATATATTATGTAAGGCGCACAAATAACAACTTGCAAAATGCTTTTAATGATGTTATAATTCTACTTCGTGAGTATCTAAACAAAATCAAGCTTTAGATTCTCCTTGTTCTTATAAATAGATGAAGAACCAATAGTCCATAAGGAGGTGCAAACAGTCATGACAAATTATGAAATTACTTACATCATCAGCCCAGCTCTTGACGAAGCAGCTAAGAACGAATTAGTTGAACGTTTTGACAACGTTTTGAAAAACGATGGTGCTGAAGTCGTAGAATCAAAAGACTGGTCTAAGCGTCGTTTTGCTTACGAAATCGGTGGTTTCACAGAAGGTGTCTACCATATCGTAAACATCAAAGCAGAAAACGCAGACGCTATCAACGAATTTGACCGTCTTGCTAAGATCAACGAAGGCATTTTACGCCACATGATCGTTAAACGTGAAGACTAAGATCAAACATAAATAAGCAATAAAGGAGGAATGAACTTTGATCAATTCAGTCGTCTTGGTCGGTCGCTTGACCCGTGATCCTGAATTACGGTATACACCGTCAGGAGCAGCTGTCGCTAACTTTACAGTTGCGATCGATCGTCGCTTTACCAACCAACAAGGTCAACGCGAAGCTGATTTTATCAACTGTGTGATGTGGCGTAAAGCTGCTGAAAACTTTGCTAACTTTACCCACAAAGGTTCATTGGTCGGGATCCAAGGTCGGATCCAGACGCGTTCTTATGAGAACCAACAAGGTCAAAGAGTCTATGTTACTGAAGTGCTGGCCGAAGATTTCTCATTGTTAGAATCAAAAGCCGAATCTGAACGTTACCGCGCACAACATGGTACAAGCAACGCTAATGTGCAAGGTTCAGCTCCTTCAACTGATAATAATATGCCATCATCTAATCCATTTGGGACACCAGCTAATGATCAAGGAAACGATGCTTTTAATAGCGGTTTTGCTAATAATAACAACGCTTCGGCTGATCCATTTGCTAATAGTGGCCAACAGATCGATATTTCAGATGATGACTTACCATTCTAAAAGCTGACAGGAGGGAAATCTAATGCCACAACAAAGAAGAGGCGGACGTCGCCGTCGTAAAGTTGACTTTATCGCTGCTAACCACATCGAATACATCGACTACAAAGATACAGATCTTCTTAAGCGTTTCATCTCAGAACGCGGTAAGATCTTACCACGTCGTGTAACAGGTACAAGCGCTAAAAACCAACGCAAGCTTACAGTAGCTATCAAACGTGCTCGTATCATGGGCTTGTTACCATTCGTTGCTGAAGATTAATCAAAGAGATCTCGTGAAGACGAGGTCTTTTTTTTTGAAAAAATTTTTCTGGAAAAAATACGAACTATTTAAGGGGATCGTTCGTTTTTGTTAAGAACAGTTCTTGGTTTAAGATGGGACTGCGCTACACACAAGAACAGAATAAAAGGCATCAAGGTAAGGATGCGAACACTAGTTGTGGATAACATTGTGGAAAACTGAAACGTTAATTCCGAACAATTACCAAAATGATAAAAGATATAATTTAAAATCTTAAGAAAAAAACAATAAAAAAATTAGCATTTTTAGGTGATTTAGGTGTATTATAGATAATGTAGATTGATGATAAATCAATCTTCTCCCCTTTTTATGTAGTAAGTGATAACTATCTTATATTGATTAAGGTAGTATTTCCCCAATAACATAACCTTTTTCTCCGTGATTTTCCCCGATCACGGAGTTTTTTTAGTTTTCAGGTAAAGTGATCATTTGTGCGTACTTTGTTCCTTGAGAAAGTAGCAGAAATTGGCTAAATGAAAAAGTGCGGTACGGGTGATAATTTTTTTGAAGCTCAAGTTGATCGATCAAAGAGATCTGGTTTTCTTTGAGCCAAGCGATAACGGATGGAAATGCAGTCAGTTCATCTGAAAGTAAATGGAGTTGTTGACCTGATGTGAGGGTGAAGAGTAGTGAGAATAAGTAGCGTTTTGAGGCAAAATGAAGTGGTTTTAAAGCGATGTTAGCATAGAAAAGGCCAAGTTGGACATCTTTGATCTGAGGTGGTTTTAAATGTTGGAGCACGGCTCGATTTTGATCAAAGAGCGTGATCGTATTTGTCCCAAAGTGAAGTTGGGTCATTGCAAAGGAATTATGCGCTAAGATGGTCGTCAATGGTGTTTGGCGCTTTAAAGGATAAAACGAGCGTGAACAAACTTTGATCGTCGTAAAAAGCGATTTGGTATACATTTGATCTTTCAGATCATTCAAAGCGATCTGGGTCATTGTGAGCGCCTCCTTTTGTAAGTGAAAAAGTACTTCCCTCTTTTATGATAACGATTTCTTCTTTCTAACACAATGAAAAATGGTAAACTAAAGCTAGAAAGTTTATTTGAGGTGAGATCTGTGTTCAAACTGATCATTTTAAGTTTAGTGATCGTTGCGTTAGGGGCTTTTGAACTTTATGCAACTTGGCGCTATTATCAAAAGATGCAAGCTAAGGGACAAAATATGCTTTCAGCAGGGCGTCTCTGGGCTGGGCTCATTAGTGGTGGGGCTCTGTTTTTGATCGGGCTCAGCGCGTTTGTGAGCGCCTTTTTTTAATAGTTAGGAAAATTGGGTAGTAAATGTCGAGCGTGGCATTTGCTACCCAATTTTTTGTATGGTCACTGTAATTTGAATTTTTCAAGATATCTGGTGACATCATCAGCGGAAGCTTGTGCTCCCATATTAGCTAAAAGCAGGCGGTATTTTTTAGCGGTAATGAGATCATTTTGGCAAATAGCGATATAGGCATAGGAAAGATTTAAGAGACGGCAAAAAATGAGTCGCGCTAAATCAGCGCGACTCATTTTTCTTATTATTGTTGATTAAATAATCCTTTGATCCATTCGATAAAGCGGGTGAACCAACCTTTTGCTTGGTCGACAGCTTCTTTAGCTTGTGCACTGTTGGCCCAGTCTTTAGCTTTATTCATCAGATCACCAGTCGAATTTTTGACGTTGTTGATCGTATTTGTGACGTTATTGATATACGTCTTGCTTGAGCTGATCGGTGCGTTTTGGAAGTTATACAACGCAACTGAGATCTGCGAAACTTGATCAGAAGTCGTTTGGTCTTTGATCCCTTGTTTTTCAAGGGCAGTATTCAACATGTCTTGGATATCTTGTTTTGTAGCTAGTTCTTGTCCGTTTTGTTTATCTTTGGCCAGATCTTTGGAAACATTTCCGACGGCAGCCATCAATTTTCCAGGATAGCTAGCATCATCTTTGTTAGCCTCGATCGCTGGTTTAGTGGCGCTTAACATCTCGTTAGCCGTTGCTGTATTTTCAGAGTTTAAATCGATCCCGTCTTGAGTGAGGGCTTTATAGACCCCAGTCAAAGCTGATTCCCCTGAAACAGCTCGGTTAGCCGTTACAACGATCGTTACGTCAGTCACACCAGCCATTTGAGCGACCATCGCGTATTGTTGGGCAGTCACAGACGTGATGTTATTTTCACCATTGTAGTCTTTGATATTGACTTTGACACCTGAACCAGGATCACCCGGTGCGATCGCAACAGAACTGATCATTGCAGCATCAGTCGTTTCACTCGAACCTTTAGCAATATACGTATTATAATCAGCGGCAGTGGCAGTCAAGGTCTTGAACGACGAGTCACTGCCTAAAACTTTAGCGATATTTTCACGCGCTTCAGTGCTTGTTCCCGCACCGTAAACGATATAAGCAGAATTCAAAGTTTTAGTGGTCGAACTTTCAGCCGCCAAAGCTGAGAAACTTCCACTCAAACTAGCTAGTAGGCTGACGATCAACGTTAAGATCGTGATTTTTTTCCATTTCATCTTATGAAACACCTCATTATTTTTAAATCTAGCTACACTCTCATTTTACCACCAGAAAAGAAGAACGTTCTTTTAAAAAAAAGATAGGATTTTGCACGATGTGAACGTTCAACTTTAAGTTATAAAGTGAAAACAAACACAATATATAGATTTAATAATATTAAAATCACAATATATTGTGATTTTTAGGTTGAATTTTATTTTCCAAACAGCCTATAATAGTTACATTGTTTTTATTTACGTTTGGGAAGGATGTCTTTTATGTTTGAACGTTATCATGATGTATTGACGCATTTACCGCAATACTCAAAAAATATCTTTAGAAAGGGCTACTTTAGTTGGTTGATGAAGCAGTGCCTTGGTTGGAGCTATTTCAGTTATTTCTTATTGGCGTTCAACTTCGTCTTACAAATTATTTCACTTGTGCAATCATTTAGCCAGACCCCAGTGCAATCGATCTTAGCCTTTATCGGGGGAAATCTCTCGGTTGCTTGTGTTTTAGGGATCTCAAATCTCTCTGGGATCCAAGGCTGGTGCGGGGCGATCTCAGCGCTTTGTATCGCAATTACTGGTTTTATGGCTGGAAACTTTGCCACGGCTTGGGAACAGATCGGTTACTTGATCTTTTTAGATATTTTTTGCATTTTAGATCCAAAATGGAATGACGATATCCAAGTTGAAAAATTTGAAAATGGTCGTGAGTGGTTCTTATACGGGCTCTTTTTCTTTTGTGCATGGGGCGTAACGTATTTTATCTTCAGTTTAACAAGTGATCCACGGGTCTTTTTAGACAGTTTGAACTTAGCTTTTGCGATCACCGGGGCTTTATTAGAGTTGAACCGTAAACGTGAGCAATACTATGTCTTTACGATCGCCTCCGTCTTTACGATCGCTTTGTGGGCTCAAACGATGCTTCAAGGAGACGGAAATTTTGCGTTGATCTTTAGTTACAGTATTTTCTTCTTAAATGATATGTATGCTTTCTTTGGAAAGGGAAGTTGGTTCAGACAGGAAGTCTAAAGAATACTTAAGTTTTGAGCGCAAACAGCTGACAAGCTAAAAAAGCAAGGGTATACTTATCTTAAGTGAATAACTTAACTCATAACACTAGCCGCAGACGATCCTGCGGTTTTTTTGTGACTAGATCGATGTTGACTATTTTGCAATAGCCACACACTTTGTAAAGGGGGATATCAGTCGCGACCTAATAGCCCCCGACATGGTTTGAGAGTTTAAGGGTCAGGACTGATCGCGATCTTTGAAATCGTGGATAGTCTTTTTGTATATCCTATATGCGATCGTCAGTTCAATGGAATATCTTCCGATCGCCAACACGCTTAACCTTTCTAAATAGTTTCATGCTATGAGCCCCCTCCCGTGTGTTCGAGATGGGCTATAACTCTCAACTATTTCCACTAAGTCACCTCAAAGGGTAGCTAGCCCTTATCAGCTGACCTGCTTATATTGTGGTAATTACAAGAATTTTAGAGCGCTATTTTTGCATGGAGCTTTGAGCGATCAGCAGTAAAATATAGCGTAAAGGTAAAAGCGGGGCTTTTGTGATAGAATAGGTAGCATAAGTATTAAGAATTAGGTTAGAAATTGGGAAAGGAATGCGGGGAAAATCGAGTGAAAAAATTTTTTACAAGGGATCTCTGGCAATGGCCTGAATTTATGTTCAATAAGCACCTGCGGATGTTAGCTATTTTGATGTTTATCCTTACAGGTGTCTGTGTCTTTTTAGCATTTAAAGTGGCACTTTTTTTAGGTTATCTCGTTCTCTTTGGTGCAGTTTTAGCCTTGAGCGGTGCTTATTTTAGTTTGCGTCAAGTCACAGAAGATACGAGTGAATACATCTCAGATCTATCATATCGGATCAAACGCGGTGAACAAGATGCTTTGATCAAGATGCCGATCGGGATCTTATTTTATGATAAAGAGTATTTTATCGAGTGGATCAACCCTTACATGCAACGGTACTTTGATAAGCAAGACGTCTTAGGCAAGCCACTCAAAGAAGTTGATCCAGAACTATTTGAAAGTTTACAAAATGAACAAGGGCAAGGCAAAGCAACTGAGATCAAGCTTCACGGACGTTCATATAATTTGATGGTCCAAAAAGATATCCATGCCCTTTATTTGACAGATGTGACTAAATACGTTGAGATCAGAAAACGTTATGAAGATTCGCGCCTTGTGATCGGTCAGATCTTTTTAGATAACTATGATGAAGTTACTAGTTCAATGAATGATAAAGATATCTCTAACCTGGGAAATTTTGTGACTAATGCTTTATCTGACTGGGCAAAAGAGTTTGGGATCTATTTGAAGCGCGTTGATGAAGATCATTTTTTCATTTTGACATATGCCAAGACATTGAGTGTTTTAGAAAAAGAAAAATTCAAGATCCTAGACGAAGTGCGCGAATGGACTTCTAAGCAAAATTCACCGATCACGTTGAGTATCGGGATCGCTTATGGGGCAGAAGATCTGACGAAGTTAGCTAAGATCTCACAAAATAACCTTGATCTAGCTTTAGGCCGTGGTGGCGATCAAGTCGTTGTCAAAGCAGATGATGACCAAGCGCGTTTCTATGGGGGCAAGACCAATCCGATGGAAAAACGGACGCGGGTCAGAGCGCGGATGATCTCGCAAGCTTTGACCGAACTGATGAATCAAGCCGATCAGATCTTTGTGATGGGGCATGATAATCCAGATATGGATTCTTTAGGTGCTTGTCTTGGCGTGCGCCGGATCGCAGCGATGAATGGCAAGCAGTGTTGGATCGTTTTAGATCAGGAAAAATTGCACTCTGATATTCAAAAGTTACTGGAAGAATTAGAACAATATCCAAATATCAAAGGTTCGATCATTACTCCAGAAGATGCACTCGAAAAAGCGACTAAAAATAGTCTGTTGATCATGGTCGACCACTCGAAACCGTCGATCTCGATAGCACCAAAATTATATGAGAGATTAGCTAACCGAGTGATGGTGATCGATCACCATCGACGTGGTGAAGAATTCCCAGATAATCCGATCTTAGTTTATATCGAGCCGTATGCAAGTTCGACGTGTGAGTTGATCACTGAGCTCTTTGAATATCAATCAAAAGATAGTGAACCGATCAATAAATTGGAAGCTACTGCAATGCTGACGGGGATCATCATCGATACCCAATCCTTTGCGATCCGCACAGGAACAAGAACTTTTGATGCGGCGAGCTATCTGCGCTCTGTCGGTGCTGACTTAGCGATGGCACGGCATTTTATGAAAGAAAGTGTCACAAGTTATATGGAACGCAATCATTTAGTCGAGTTGACGGATTTTGACGGCCAAGGACACGCGATCTGTTGTGGGGAAGAAAACCACCAATATGATCCTGTGATCGCGGCCCAAGTAGCCGATTCGCTCTTAAATGTCAGTGGGGTCGAAGCTTCCTTTGTCATTACAAAACGGGCCTCAGAACTCATCGGGGTCTCTGCGCGAAGCAACGGGCGCGAAAACGTCCAAGTCATCATGGAAGAGATGGGTGGAGGCGGCCATTTATCCAACGCCGCTACGCAGATCAAAGACAAGACAGTCGCGCAAGTTAAAGAACAACTACTTGCAATTCTAAAAGAACAGAGCGAAAATAATTAGATAGAAGTATTTACGTATAGGGGGATTTTTTTATGAAGATCATTTTCACACAAGATGTTCGCGGTAAAGGTAAACGTGGCGAAGTTAAGGAAATGCCAGATGGATACGCAAACTTCTTGATCAAAAGCAATAAAGCAAAACAAGCCGATGCAGCAGCAATGAGCCAATTACGTGGTCAAAAACGAGCAGAGGCTAAAAAAGAGGCTGAGGAATTAGCTGATGCAAAAGCTTTAAAAGAAAAGCTCGAATCAGGACAATATGTAGTTGAGATCAAAGCTAAAGCTGGGAGTGACGGACGTTTATTTGGTTCGATCACTTCAAAACAGATCGCGCAAGCAATGGAAAAACAACACGGCTTAAAGATCGACAAACGTAAGATGGAATTAGCAGCACCGTTACGTGCAATGGGTTACGCTAATGTACCAGTCAAGTTGCACAATGACGTTTCAGCTAAGATCCGCGTGCATATTTCTGAGCAATAGGATAGAAAACAAGATTAAGAAGCTTCTTGCGATCGTGCAGGAAGCTTTTTTGTAGATTAAAGCTTTTCCACCCAAAAATTGATCATTGAGCAACAAAGGAAGAGCGCATATCGGTGAACTCTAGTGGTTGAAAGTAAATTTTAGGCTATGCTTTTTTTACGCTCTTAGATGCAGGTTCTGTGTTATAATTTTCTGGTGTATCATATGCTTACGAAAGGATGGAGCTAGTTGGAAAATGAACTTTTGAATGATAGTTTACCCCCACAAAATATCGAGGCTGAACAAGCAGTCTTAGGGGCTGTTTTTTTGAGCCCCGATTCACTTGCTGATGCGCTCGAATTTGTGCAGGCTGACGATTTTTATCGGCGTGCCCATCAACTGTTGTTCCAAACGATGATCGACCTCAATGATGACGGCGAAGCGATCGATATTTTGACTGTGACTGACCGATTGACGATGAATAATCAACTCGATGATATCGGGGGCGCAGCTTATATCGCAGAACTAGCTTCGTCCGTCCCTACCGCAGCCAATATCGGGCACTATGCTAAATTAGTTGCTGAAAAAGCTGTTTTACGGCGCGTGATCTCAGCAGCGACAAATATCATCACGCAAGCCAAAGAACAAGATGAGCCAGTCAGTGATGTTTTAGAAGCGGCTGAGCGTCAGATCTTAGCGATCGCAGAAAATCGCAACCAAAGCGGTTTTAAACCGATCGAACAAGTTTTGACTGATTCGTTAGATGAGATCGATAAACTTTCACAACAAAAAGAAGAGATCACGGGGCTTGCGACCGGTTATAAAGCTTTTGATCAAATGACTGCAGGGCTGCAACCCGACAACTTGATCATCTTAGCGGCGCGTCCAGCCGTAGGTAAAACTGCTTTTGCGCTAAATATCGCACAAAATATCGGCACGACGACTGACAAGACGATCGCGCTCTTTTCGCTGGAAATGAGTGCTGAATCACTCGTTAACCGCATGCTTTGTGCCGAAGGTTCGATCAGCGCTAACCATTTGCGCACGGGACAACTCGATGAACAAGAATGGGAAAATTTGATCATAGCTGTGGGGGCACTCTCAAAGACGAGCATCTTTATCGACGATACCCCAGGGATCAAAATGTCTGAGATCCGCGCCAAAAGTCGCCGACTTGCTAAGGAAAAGGGTAATCTTGGGCTGATCGTGATCGACTATTTACAACTGATCGAAGGTTCAAATAAAGAAAGTCGGCAACAAGAAGTTTCTGAGATCTCGCGACAGTTAAAGAAGCTCTCAAAAGAGCTCTCAGTTCCGATCATCGCTTTATCACAGCTCTCGCGTGGCGTTGAACAACGGCAAGATAAACGCCCGGTGCTCTCCGATATCCGTGAATCAGGTTCGATCGAACAAGATGCTGACATCGTTGCCTTTTTATACCGCGAGGATTATTACGAACGGGCCGATGGTGACGACGATGAGGCGGGGGAAAATGGCGCAAGCCAACCGGAAAATCAAGATGTCGGTGAAGTGGAACTGATCATCGAAAAAAACCGTGCTGGCGCACGGGGAACGGTCAAATTGCTCTTCATCAAATCGTATAATAAATTTGCTAATATTTCCTATGCAGAAGAGCCACAGTAAACTTTGACAATTTACGCAAGAAAAGGTAGTCTAATGCAGTAGGCTATTAATTTGTGACAATTATATTACAAAGCATTTTAAAAACTTAAAAATATAGAGGAGAAATACTTATGTGTGGTTTTGTTGGGTATGTCAATCAAACTGATATTCCAGATGATACGATCGAAAAGATGGCTGATCGCATCAGACACCGTGGTCCAGATGACGACGCTTATTTTGCAGACGAAGGAGCTGCGATGGGCTTTAGACGTCTTTCGATCATCGACTTGGCCCACGGACGCCAACCGATGTTCAACCGTGATGAAACTAAAGTTTTGACGTTCAACGGTGAGATCTACAACTATAAAGAGATCCGCGAAGAATTAAAAGAACTCGGTTATGAATTTCGAACAGACGTTGACTCAGAAGTTTTGATCCACGGTTATGACGCTTGGGGACCAAAACTTTTAGATAAGTTGCGTGGAATGTACGCTTTCGTGATCTATGATCGCAATAAAAAAGAAGTTTTCGGGGCAAGAGACCATTTTGGGATCAAACCGATGTATTACTATGATGATCAAAAGAGTTTCTTATGGGCTTCTGAGATCAAGGCTTTCTTAGATCATCCAAAATTTGTCAAAGAATTTAATGAAAAACTCTTACCGATCCATTTGAGTTTTGAATTTATTCCATCTAAAGAAACGATGTTCAAGAACGTCTACAAACTTTTGCCAGGTCATTATTTCATCCACAAAGATGGCCAAACTGAGATTCATCAATACTATAAGTTCAACTACGATCATATCGATGAAAATCAAACGATCGAAGAAGATGCGAAAAAGATCCAAGGTCTAGTCGACAACTCAGTCAAAGCCCACATGGTCGCTGACGTTGAAGTCGGTAGTTTCCTTTCGAGTGGGGTCGATTCAAGTTATGTCTTGAACGAAGCCGCTAAATTAAAACCGATCAAGTCGTTCTCACTTGGTTTCAATAACTCTAAATATAGTGAATTAGATTGGTCTTCTCGGTTTGCAAAGAAGATCGGTCAAGAAAATACGCGGATCACGATGGATGGCGATGATTATTTCGACATTTTGCCAACGATCATGTATTACATGGACGAACCGCTCTCTAACCCATCGGCTATGCAACTTTACTACCTTTCAAAAGGAACGAGAAAACAAGTTAAAGTGGCACTTTCGGGTGAAGGGGCTGACGAATTCTTTGGCGGTTACAATACGTACCTTGAAGCACGTCCGTTTGAAAAATATCAAACTTATGTCCCAGCTGGGATCCGAAAAGCTTTATCGAAGATGGTCATCAACTTACCACGTTTCCACGGGCAACGTTTCTTAGTCCGGGGAGCGCAACCATTGAGTGAACGTTACTACCGGGTCAACTACGTCTTTAACTATCATGATCGCGATAAGATCTTGAAAAACAAGGCGTTAAACGTTGATTCAGGTGAATATACAAAACACATTTTTGATGATGTCAAAGATAAAGATGAAATGACACAAATGCAATATTTTGATATCAACACTTGGTTGCCGTTCGATATTTTACACAAAGCTGACCGCATGAGCATGTGTAACTCACTTGAAGTTCGGACGCCATTAGTTGATAAAGAAGTCGCTGCTTTTGCGGCAACGATGCCGATCAAGACGCGGATCCGCGGAGACGAAACAAAAGTCTCCTTGCGAACAGCAGCGGCAGCTGAATTGCCAAAAGATGTGGCTAATAAAGAAAAATTAGGTTTCCCATCTCCGATCGCAAGCTGGATCAAAGAAGATAAGTTTAGAAAGCGGATCGAAGAAGCGTTCACCTCTGATGTTGCTAAGAAATTCTTTGAACCCGAAGCTTTACTTGAGATCTTACAAGAACATATCAACGGTAAATCTTCGATGCAAAAGATCTTTACGATCTACACCTTTATCTTATGGTATCAAGTCTACTTCCCAGAAGACACGACAGCTGATACTTTGAGCAAAGTCAAGATCACAAAATAATCTCTAAGATCCCTCTTACTAACGTAAATGAGCGTTAGTAAGGGGGATTTTTTGGCATATCTGTTATGCTAAAGAAAAAACGGCTTCATTTTCTGAAAGTTCTCTGATTTTTAAATGTTAACTTTAAAGCTAAATGATAAAAACTGTGCTTCTACAAAGAGGTGGATAATCGTGCAAAAAATATTGATCGTCGATGATGATCTGGAGATCTTAAAGCTCATGCGACATGCATTAGAGCTAAAAAATTACGAAGTAACTACCCGACAAGAGGTTTTACTCCCGATCAAAATTACAGAATTTCAAGGTTATGATCTGATCTTATTAGATATCATGTTGACAAATATCGATGGGATCGAGCTTTGTCAGCTCCTCCGAAAAAATATCGAAGTTCCGATCATCTTTATCAGTGCTAAAGATACAGAAGCAGATATTTTGAAAGGCTTAGAAAATGGTGGAGATGACTATATCACTAAACCATTTAGTCTCAAACAGTTAGTTGCCAAAGTGGAAGCTGATCTAAAAAGAGAAGCACGGAGAAAAAGAGCTCAACAAAATTTTGAAGAGGTGAAAAGGAATCTAGGACCGATCACATTTTATCTCGCTGAGAAGCAAGTTTGTGTTTGGGGACAAGTCGTTATTTTAACGCGCAAAGAATATGCGATCTTAGAATTGCTCTCGCAAAGACCTGAACGAGTCTATACCCGTGAAGAGATCTATGCCAATGTGTATGACGATGAGGCTGAAGTTTTGTTTCATTCGATCTCAGAATATGTTTATCAAATCAGAAGAAAATTTTCAAAGTATCAGATCGATCCGATCAAAACGGTGCGTGGGATGGGGTATAAGTGGAATGTTTAAAAATATACGCTCAAGCAACGGATCTGGTTAGTTATCATTGAGATCGTTATCGGAACCACCCTAGTTTTTATGATTTCTTCGATAAGTTCATCAGTACTACTCAGTCTAGGTAAGATCACGGTTCCTAATGATGATAAAATAACTATTTCACAAAATGTTTCGCGCAAACAGCTACTCTCAGAGTTAAATTCACGTCGAGTCGACTATATCATTTTTGAAAAGCATACTGGAAAGCGTATTTTAGGACGGTATGTCCCAAATGAACTCAAGTTATTTAAAGAAGCGGCTAAAAAGCAGCTCGATATCACAGTTGCTGGAGTAGAATTTAAATATTTTGCGATTCGTCACGGTGCGCTCGTTATTCGACAAAATAGTGTGCCAGAGTTTACTGAGCATCGATTGCGCCAATTTATAGCGTATAACCAGCTGAATTATCTTTTGCTGATCTTAGGGTTATGCTCAGTGATCGGAGGAGCGATCTTTAAATTTATCCACGAGTTAAATAAAGATTTTCAAGCGATAAAAGAGATCTCATTGACACTGGGACAAAATAAGCTGACTAAGCATCCAGAAAATATTAAAATCATTGAATTTGAGACGATCTTGACGCACCTTTATCAAAAAAGTGCTGAATTAGCTACTTTACTTGAGCAAGAACGGCTAGAAAAACAAGATCTTTCTTTTCAGATCGCAGCTTTAGCCCATGACATCAAAACGCCGTTAACAGTCGTCAAAGGTAATCTCGAACTTTTAGAGGCTACTGAGACTAGTGCGCAACAGACCGAGTTTCTAAAGTCGATCTCTAAAAGTGTCACAGTCTTTGAAAAATATTTTAATGAAATGGTGACTTATGCCCGCTTGATAAATGATGATGTGCGAACCAAGATCGAGCTACAGCAATTTATTGCGGAGGTGCGATTGGAATTTGAAGAATTAGCTAAAATGTATCAGGTCCAATTAATATGTGAAATAGAGGTCACGAGAACTACTTTCTGGGGTAATGCACCGGCTTTAAGTCGCGCGTTACTAAACCTTTTTGTCAATGCTTGCCAATATGCCAAAGCAGGTGATAAACAAGTCCGAGTCTGTTTCAGCGAGACCGAAACAGAGCTACTTTTTGAGATTTGGAATAATGGCGCACCTTTTTCAAAAGAAGCTAAACAAAAGGCGACTCAACTATTTTTTACTGAGAATAAAGGACGTGGTGCTCATTACGGGATCGGTTTAGCTTTTGCGAAAGCAGTCAGCCTAAAATACGGCGGGAGCTTAACATTGAGCGATCCTTTAATTGGTGGTGCTAAAGTGAGTTTTAAGATCAAAAAAGAGGCTTAGAGTTTGTCTAAGTCTTTTTTAGTAGAAATGAGCAAATCATGAAAATAGTTTGGTAGTATATATCGAAAGCTTACAAGAAAGTAGGGAGAAATATGCAATTACTTACAGTTGAAAATGTCAGCAAGAGTTATGGACAAGCAGATACTTTGGCATTAGATAATGTTAGTTTTTCACTTGCGACCGGTGAGTTTATGGCGATCATGGGGACTTCTGGTTCAGGAAAGACGACCCTTTTAAATAGTATTGCAACTTTAGATGTTCCTACGAAAGGCCAGATCTTATTTGGTAAAGACGATATTACAAAAATGTCAGGTGAGCAAGCGACTCTTTTTCGGCGCAATAACCTGGGTTTTATTTTTCAAGACTACCGCCTGTTAGCAAGTTTAACAGCTAAACAAAATATTACAGTGCCATTATCTTTGTTGCATAAAACACCGGCAGAGATCGAAACTAGCGTAACACGACTTAGCAAAAAATTTGATGTTTTTCAAGTACTAGAGCATTATCCACATGAGCTCTCAGGTGGTCAAAAGCAACGGATCGCGATCATTCGAGCTTTGATCAAAGAACCTAAACTTGTGATCGCCGATGAGCCAACAGGGGCCTTGGATTCCAATTCAACTAAAACGATCATGCAACAACTAGCGCTTATCAATGAAGAATTACAAACAACGATCTTAATGGTCACGCATGATCCGTATTCAGCAAGTTTCGCTAAAAAAGTGCTCTTTTTAAAAGATGGTAAGCTTTATGCAACACTAGAAAAAGAAGTTCAGGAAACAAAGATCCAGTACCAAAAACGGTTATCCGACATGATGCTTATGCTAGAGAGGTGAGGACTATGTCGTTTAAGTTGAGTCTATCTAATTTAAAACATCAGCAAAAACTCTATCAAGTCTACTTTAGTGCGCAAATTTTGATCTTTAGTTTGTTTTTTGTCTTACAGTGTTTTTCAAATGATCAAGTGATCGTCGCTCGTTTAGCTGAAGATACTGATATAAAGACGATGATCCAGACGATCAGCTTAGTCTTTATGCTCTTTATCGTTTTTTATTTTCTATATTTCAATCAGTTTTTTGTCCGCCAGCGCGCAGAAGAACTGGGGATCTATGCGCTTTTAGGTTTCAAGCGTCAAGAGATCGTACGCTTATTTTTATTTGAAAATCTGATCTTGCTGATCTTAGCCCAGATCGTCGCCGTTTTTGTGGGAACATTATTTTATTTTCTCGTGCGCCTAGGAGCTGTCAGATTATTAGAACTCGATGTCTCTGTTCTTCACTTTCGTGTCGAACCACAGATCTTCTTGACCATGTTAGTAGTTTCGCTCTTTTTGCTCTTAGCGATCTATCTTGAACTCGAATTGATCTTCAAAAAAAGTTTGACTGATATTTTAGTTTTGCAACAACAGCAAGATAAGTTACAAGAAAAGCATCCCGTGCTAGTTTTTAGTGGTATTTTTGCGCTTTTAGTAGCTGATGGTCTTTTTTTGAACTTGACGACTCGGCCTGATTCGCTTTGGGATAAATTGGGGTATATGCCCCTTTTGACGCTAACATTGGGAGCATTAGGCCTAGGAACGATCTTGTTTATTTTGGAAACTCTACCTTATCTCGTTGATTTTTTGTTACATAAAAAAGCGCTGCTCTATAATTTTAAGGGTAATGTGATCCTTCCGCGCATGCGACATCGTCTCAGAAATAAAGGACGTTTGTTGACGGTGTTGACACTTTTAACAACAGCTTCTGTTTTATTACTAGGTCTAACGTTTTTAAGCTTGAGTTATCCGTATGAGGCCACTAAAAGAATCGTGCCAGTAACACTTGAGACAATGGCTAGTCCAAAAGAACAATTAACAGCAACACAGTTAGCACGCTTCAAACGTGATTTTGCTGTTACGGCAGTCAAGACGCCCTTGTTAAAACTTGAATTGCAACAAAAATGGTATTTCTCAAATAAGCATGCTAGTGATCACTTAGATCTGATCTCATTATCAAGTTACGATCGTCTGATGGAACTCCAACAAAAAGAAAAGTTAGCAAAGATCCCACCGGGTGAGGGAGTCCTCATTAATTACTATGCTGGAACAACAAAAGTAACTGAGCAATTTGCTTTCAAAGATGAAGCGTTAGCTCTCAAAGTTGAGCAGGCAACTAATAATAATGCGTTTGCTTTTGCAAATAGCGTGGTAACTGTCGTGCTAAACGATCATGATTTTCAAAAATTATGGCAAGCACATGCTAAAAAACGCTACTATATCACTTCGCTCGAAGGAGAAAATAGACGGGATGACCTAAATTTGGTAGCTGCTTTTAAAAAGACTAAAGTTGAATATATCAGTGCGGCCGAGCGGGATCAGTTGATAACACGTGCTAATAGTCCGACTTTTTTACTGATCACGATGATCTCACTGTTATTTTTTGTAACGATCAGCACGGTTTTATACTTTACGGCGCGAATCGAAGAAATTTCACTATTAAAAGAATATGCTACATTGGATCAACTAGGTTATCAATTAAAGGACTTAAAAAAGATAGTCTTTTCAGCTAATATGTGGTTATTTTTACCACCACTGGTTTTAGGGCTCATAAATGGAGTCTTTGGAACTCTCGGACTCAGTTATTTGATCGCAGATCCAGTTACGACGGGATTCTGGATCCGAGTCGGACAACCATTAGCTTATACGTTACTATTCTTTTTGCCAGTCTATTTGAGCGTCTATGTGCTGGCGGGAAATACGATCACAAAAGAGATCACGGCTTTTTGTAAAAACCAGACTAACTAAATAGGCATCCTGAGTCATAGAACTTAGGATGCTTATTTGTATTATTCGAAGAAAGCTTCATAAATATATTTGACTGCCCGATCAGCATCAGCGCTTTTGGTACCTAACATGATCGAGATCTCAGAGGCTCCCTGGTTGATCATGTGGAGGTTGATATTATGATCTGAGATCGCGCAAATGATATCGCGCATGATCCCGACTTGGTTGCGCATGCCTTCACCAACGATCATGATCAAAGAATAGTCATCGATCCACCGCAACTCATCGGGACGTAAAGCAGCTCGAATATCGAGAGCGACTGCTTCTTTCTTTTGCTCTGAGAGTTGGCTCTTATCAAAAATGATCGTCAGATCGTCGATCCCAGATGGCATGTGTTCATATGAGATCCCATATTTATACAGGATCTCCAGGATCTTTAGCGTTAGCCCGGCCTCTTTGTTGAGTAAAAATTTATGGAGATAAAGGGCTGAAAAGTGCTTAGCATTAGTGATACCCGTTACTCGCGTCTGAGGCGTGAATTCTTGATAAGGAATGATCATCGTTCCAGGGCGTTCGGGGTGGTTCGTATTTTTGACGTTGATCTTGACGCGGCCTTCGATCGCAGGGACGATCGCTTCGTCATGGAAAACTGAAAAGCCTGCGTACGAGAGCTCTCGCATCTCACGGTACGTCATGTTCGTGATCGCATAGGGATCTTTGACGATCTTAGGGTTAGCCGCATAGATCGCATCGACATCGGTAAAATTCTCATAGAGCTCAGCCGAAAGACCCCGTGCTACGATCGCACCTGTGATATCAGAACCGCCCCGCGAAAAAGTTGCAATCTCGCCTTCACGCGTTATCCCAAAAAATCCGGGGAATATCAGTTTTTCTGTGCCATAGTCTAAACGGGCTAAATTTTCATACGTTTCGGGTAAGACGGTGGCATTATTCGGATCAGAACTCACAAGAAAGCCGATCTCTTTTGGATCGATAAAGCGCGCTTTGATCCCTAGATGATTCAAGATCAAAGCTAAGAGGCGGGCATTGAAATACTCACCGTGAGCTTTGAAGGCTGCCATTAGATAGTCGGCGTTTGGATAAGTCGTTTCTTGCAACTTTTGAAGTCCTTTTTTGAGCCAAAAAAGCTCGGCTTCTGGAACATCAAAAGACGTTGCGATCTCATGATAACGTTCATAGAGCGTTTGTTGGATCGCCGCTGTATCTTCGTAGCGTAAAAATTTTTCTGCATAGGAGATCAAAAGATCAGTCACTTTTGTATCTTCAGCAAAACGTTTTCCCGGAGCCGAAGTGATCACAGCTTGACGTTCTGGTTTTGCAGTGATGATCTGGATAACTTTCTTGAATTGCTCACCATTGGCAAGTGAGCTTCCACCAAATTTAACGACTTTCATAAAAAATTCCCCCAATTATTTAACTTGTGCCAAGATCTCAAAGATCAGTTGTGGCATCTCTTCTGGTGCACAATTTAGTGCTTCTTTTACTGGTGCTTCAAAAAGTGTTTGGATCGTTTGTGGATAAGGCCATTTGATCACTTCGTGGAGCTGTTTGACTGCTTTAAGCCCTGAAGCGTGTTCATGTCCTAAAGCTTCTAAAACAGCTTCGGGAAATTTGTACGGACTAGCCGTCGCCACAACGACAAGCGGTGTAGTGTGGGTGTGGCGGAAGGCAACGGCCGAAGCAACCGCAGTATGTGGATCAAGGGGATAGCCTGTTTTAGTAAATACACGCTTGATCTCAGCTGCTGTTTGATCTTCTGTTGCAAAATCAGCTAAAAACTCTGCTTGAAGTTTAGCTAGCGCTTCTTTTGGTAAAGTATAATGGCCATTTTGTTTGAGTTCATGCATCAGTTGCGCTACTTTAGCACCATCTTTATCTAAAGCATAAAAGAGCAAACGTTCTAAATTACTGGAGACGAGGATATCCATGGAAGGGGAAGTCGTCACATGAAATTCACGACGGCGATCGTAGATACCAGTCTGAAAGAAGTCTGTTAAAACGTTATTTTCATTAGAGGCACAGATGAGGCGCCCGATCGGGAGTCCGAGTTTTTTAGCATACCAGCCAGCTAAAATATCCCCAAAATTGCCTGTGGGGACGCTAAAGTCGATCTTTTGGCCAGCTTTGAGTTGACCTTGTTTGAGCAACTGGCCGTAAGCGTAAAAATAATAGACCATTTGCGGAAATAAGCGTCCGATATTGATCGAATTCGCCGATGAAGTTTGAAAGCCTGCCGTGTGAAGTTTTGTTGCAAAAGCTTGGTCGTCAAAGATCTCTTTGACTTTTGTCTGAGCATCATCGAAATTGCCTGTGATCGCAACGACATGTGTGTTTGCGCCAGTTTGTGTCTGCATTTGGCGAGCTTGGATCGCACTGACCCCATCTTGCGGATAAAAGACGATGATCTGTGTTTCAGGGACATCGGCAAAGCCTGCCATCGCCGCCTTACCGGTATCGCCTGAAGTAGCAGTCAAGATCAGTGTTTGAAGTGAACTGCCATTTTTTTTAGCCGCTGTCGTCAATAAATGCGGTAAGAGTTGTAAAGCTAGATCTTTAAAAGCGATCGTTGGTCCGTGGAAAAGTTCTAAATAAAAAAGACCATCTTTAAACACGGTTGGTGTGATCTCTGGCGAAGTGAAATTTTTTCCATAAGCTTTATTTAAGCATTCTCTTAATTCACTTTCAGAAAAATCACTAAAAAAAGGTTGTAATAGACGAAAGGCTAGTTCTTGATAAGATAGTGTCGCTAGTTCTTGTAAATTTAAAGTGATTTGAGGGAGCTTTTCGGGAACAAAAAGCCCACCATCAGGACTCAACCCTTGCAAGATCGCCTGTGAGGCGGTAATCGTTTGGGATGTTTGAGCGCGCGTGCTCCGATACAAAACGGCCATAGGTGTCCTTCCTCTCGGGTAAATTTGTGTTTATACTACCAAAGTAAGGTTAAAATAACAAGTAAAAATTATTAAGTAAATTAAATTAAACATTTAAAACCTTTTGGAGGAAATTTGAATATGTTAAGATTAATAAAAAATAGCGCTTAAAGATAGAAAGGCGGGTCGGAAATGAAAACGATCAAGATCGGAGTTTTAGGATTAGGAACAGTTGGAAGTGGGGTCGTACGCCTCTTACAAGATAATGCCCAAAAGATCACCGACATCACCGGGTGCGAATTAAAAGTCAAAACAGTCGTTGTGCGTGACGTTACCGCGCCGCGCAATGTTGACTTGACCGGGATCGAATTAACAGATGATTTTAATAAAGTCTTACTTGATGATGAGATCCAGATCGTTGTTGAAGTGATGGGGACGATCGAAACAGCACGGACTTATATCAAACAGCTGCTAGCTAAACATAAGCACGTCGTAACAGCTAACAAAGATCTGATCGCTTTACACGGGCCAGAGCTTTCAGCCTTAGCTAAAGAAAATCACTGTGACCTCTTTTATGAGGCAAGTGTTGCAGGCGGGATCCCGATCTTACGAACGATCGTCAACTCTTTTGCGGCCGATCAAGTCGAGTCTGTTTTAGGGATCGTCAACGGGACGACGAACTTTATTTTGACGCAGATGACTCAAAATGGGCTCTCATATGCGCAAGCGTTGCAACTAGCCCAAGAAAAAGGTTTTGCGGAAGCTGACCCGACTAATGATGTTGCTGGCAAAGATGCTGCCTATAAGATGATCATTTTGACTCAATTTGCTTTTGGCAAAGATCTGACTTTAACCGATGTCAAACTCGAAGGGATCGAAAATGTTGCAGTTGAAGATATCAAAGAAGCAGCTAACTTAGGCTATACGATCAAACTACTCGGGATCGCAGATCTAAAAAATGACAAACTCGATGTTTCTGTTGGTCCAGTTTTGATCCCTGCTAAAAATCCTCTAGCTGCGATCCAAAATGAAAATAATGCGGTTTTAGTGACAGGAAAAGCTGTCGGAGAAACGATGTTTTACGGACCAGGTGCTGGCGAATTACCTACAGCCAACAGTGTTTTGAGCGATATCATCGCCGTGACAAAAGACATTGTGATGGAAACAACAGGGAATCGCTTTAACAGCTATTCAAATAATGTAGCGTTAGCTCCAGCAAGTGAAGTTATTTATCCCTACTACCTTTCGTTGACTCTCCCAGATCGCCCGGGTCAAATGTTGAAATTGACTGAGATCATGGCAAAACACCAAGCAAGCTTTAAAGCGATCAAACAAACAAGTGCTAGTCATAAACAAGCTCAGATAGCCTTGGTGACACACGCGATGAGTGAAGCAACGTTAAATGCCGTTAAAGAAGAGATAAAAGCTCTACCAGAGATGGAACTTTTAGCTGCTTATAAAGTTTTAGGGGGAAATGAGAGATGAGCGTCAAGATCGTTGTGCCTGCAAGTAGTGCAAATTTAGGCCCTGGTTTTGATTCTTTAGGGTTAGCTGTTGATCGCTATTTGACATTAGAAGTATTAGACGATGAAGCTTCCAAGTGGCGGATCGAACATGACTTTGGACATAAGATTCCACATGATGAGAGAAATTTGATCATCAAAGCTGCATTAGCGCTTGAACCTAAACTTTCTCCTAAGCGTTTGAAGGTAACTTCACAGATCCCATTAGCGCGTGGCTTAGGGAGCAGTTCAAGTGCGATCGTTGCCGGGTTGAAACTTGCACAATATTTTGCGCAGACAGCTTACACGACCGAAGATCTGTTGCAAGTGGCAACAGATCTCGAAGGTCATCCAGACAACGTGGCGCCAGCCTTATTAGGTGGTCTGACAGTCTCAGTCATGTTAAATGGACGTCCGCACAGTATTTGCGCCTCATTTCCGGCTGAGGGACTTTTAGCCTATATCCCAGATTTTGAACTTGCCACGAAAGAAAGTCGCCAAGTCTTACCAAATGAGCTTTCCTATAAAACAGCAGTCAGGGCTGGTAGTCTTGGAAATGCTCTAGTAGCAGCGCTTTTGACAAATGACTTAGCATTAGTTAAAGAATTGCTCGAACAAGATCTATATCACGAGCCGTACCGCCAAAAACTCGTTCCGCATCTCCAGCTCTTGCGCAAATTGGCGCATGAAGTCAATGCTGACGGGACATATTTGAGTGGAGCCGGACCAACCGTCATGACGTTGATCGGTCCAGCTAAGATGGAGACTTTGATCAAAAAAGCCCGAAAACAAGGATTGACAGGTAAATTTATCAAATTAGAAGTCGATACTTTAGGCGCGCGCGTTGAAAAGTAATAAAAAGGGGCTGGGAAAAAACTCAGTTCTAATAAAGAAAGAGGCTCACGTCGAATTTTTTCAACGTGAGCCTTTTCATATGATCGATCTCTTGCTAATATTAAGTTGTCCAAAAATAATAAAGGAGAGACCTACCATGTATAAAAATTATAACACATCTGAATTAGAATTGGATATCACTTATTCAATGAAATTACCTGCTGATCATATTGCTGTTTTGATCAGTCATTTTGTTGATTCGATCCCCCAAGATATTCTTTTAGAGGACACTTCACATACCGGTCGTCCAGCTTTTCATCCAGCTATGCTTTTAAAAATGACTTTATTTGCTTACCATGAATCCGTCTTTTCTGGTAGAAAGATCGCTAAATTGAATCAATACTATCTTCCAATGATGTGGTTAAGCGGAAATACTTCTGTTAGTTATAAGACTATCAATAACTTCCGGTCAAGTGATCATGCTAAAGAAATCATCGAAAAAGCCTTTGTGCTGTTTACCTTGCTTCTATCTAAAAATGGTATGTTAGATGCCGATGAAGCTTTATTTATTGATGGTACTAAATTAGAAGCTGATGCTAATCGCTATAGTTTTACCTGGAAAAATGCTTCTGATAAGTTTGAAAAGTCGCTTGATGAAAGAGTAGCTAAGACCTATGACGAGCTGATCCAACACCAAGTTGATATCGCTATTTCAAAAGATATGCTGGGGTCCAGTGATGCGATAAAGGAGCTTATTAAGGGGACCGATCTTAAATTAGATGCGATTGAAGAAGATATCGCTACTGAACCTAAAGTCATAAAAGGTGGTTCAAAAAATAAGCGAGCTCGTCGAAGACTAAAAAGCATCAAACGCAAACTCCAAACTGATCTTCTGCCAAGAAAAGAAAGATACGAACGTAATAGGAAGATCTTTCAGGGACGAAATAGCTTCTCAAAAACAGATAATGACGCTACTTTTATGCGTTTAAAGGAAGATCATATGAAAAATGGGCAACTAAAGCCTGCTTACAATTTACAGATCGCGACTAGCGGTCGCTTTGTCCTACATTATGATATATTTCCTAACCCAACGGACACACGGACATTAGTGCCATTTTTAAAATCTTTTACTAACTTAGAACTATTCAAATATATAGTGGCGGACGCTGGATATGGGAATGAAGCTAACTATCAGGCTGTTACTGATATGTTTGAAAAAATTCCCTTGATGCCCTATCCAATGTATCAAAAAGAACAGAGTCGCAAATACAAAAAAGATCCACGCAATATCAAAAATTGGACATATCATGCAGAAGATGATTATTATACAGATCCTGACGGTGTAGTATTTAAGTTTCAAAGATACAGTTCAAGTGTGGACAAATATGGATTCAAAAGAAACTTTAAAGTTTACGTAGCTGATGTTTTCCAGGCCACTAAAGAACTTGAAAACTTAGCTAAGACACCTAAGGGCTATCAGCGAACTAAAGCCATAAATTATAACTGGGAATTTTTTAAAAATAGTGCCGCAGAAGACCTTTCAAGTGAAAAGGGTTCAAAGATCTACGCGAGAAGACGTACAGATGTTGAAACCATTTTCGGAGATATGAAGGGTAATTTTGGCGTACGCCGAGTACATGTTAGAGGAGAGAAAGCAGTTCGAAATGAGATCGGACTGATACTTTTGACGATCAATATATCAAAATTATGGCACCTATTCAAAGAAATAGGGGGAGGATTTTTGAAAAAACGATCCGAAAACAAGCATAAAAGAAAAATACCTGATCAAATTTCTCAAAAACGAGATTTGATCAGGTATTTTTAGTTCAGGCTAGTAGTTTTTTCCCAGCCCCTTTTTTGGTCAAACGAAACGGTCGATCAATAGAGCACTTGAGTAAAGACAAAGAAATGCTAAAAGACCTTTTAATAAAAGATTTATTTCTAAATGGTTGAACAAAAAGGTAAAAATAACGGTGATCACCCCAAAATAAAGGGCTTTTTGCTGTTTTTTTGACATGGGCTCACATCCTTTTAGGTGAAAGATAACTACTTTTAATTATAACATTTCTAAAAAGAGTTTAAGCTTTTTGGTTTGCTTAAGTTTTTTTTACAAGACTTTAAAAGAGGCTAGCGCTACGCTAAAATAGCAAATAAGAGTTTTTATTACGTAGAAGGTTTTATTTTTCCTGTGAAACATGCGATAATTACTAAGTATGATTATTTAAAATGAGGAGATGGCGGTGTGCTTGCTGTACCTGAGATCAAGAAGCTATTAGAAGAACATCAATTACTGCAATCTCTTTTAGTTGCACCTGAAAGAGAACGATTTACAACGATCACTTATGATTCACGTAAAGCAGTTGAAAATACATTATTTATTTGCAAGGGGAACTTTCGGAAAGAGTACTTAAGTGCAGCCAAAGCAGCAGGTGCAACTGCATATGTAGCTGAACAGTATTATCCAGAAGGCGAAGGGATGACAGCGATCATCGTGTCAGAGGTCCAAAAGGCGATGGCGCTTTTGGGGGCAGCATTTTATGGTTATCCGCAAAACGAACTGTTCATCATTGCATATACTGGGACAAAGGGGAAGACGACTTCGGCTTATTTTGCCCGCGGGATCTTAGAGAAAGCAACGGGCGACCGAACGGCTCTTTTTTCAACGATCGATCGGATCTTAGGCAATCGACCAGAACAGCGTTTCAAATCAGATCTAACGACACCAGAGTCGCTTGATCTTTTCCACGATATGCGCCAAGCAGTTGCAAATGGGATGGACCACTTAGTCATGGAAGTTTCGTCACAAGCATATAAAAAAGATCGCGTCTATGGGTTGACCTTTGATATCGGGCTTTTTTTAAATATTTCTCCCGATCACATCGGCCGGAATGAGCACCCGACTTTTGAAGATTACTTATTCTGTAAAGAACAACTTTTGTTGAATTCGCGGACGTGTGTCATCAATGCTGAGACAGACCATTTATTAGATGTTTACCAAGCAGCTAAAGCAAGTGTTGGAAGCGAGAATGTCTATCTTTATGGCCGTAAGGGGGCAAAGCTCGCTTTCCCAGTCGAGGTCGACTTTGAGATCACAAATGACTTTGAAGATCTCAAACAAAGTGGCTTTGAGGTCAAAGCGTTGACTGAAAAAGGCAAAGTGTTAGATATCGATGGCCGCTATGAGATCGCCTTAGCTGGCGATTATAATGAAGGCAATGCCACAAGTGCGTTGATCGCTTCTGCGTTAGCTGGAGCGCGGAAAGCTGTTGCTAAAAAGGCGTTACCGTTAGTCAAAGTTCCTGGACGCATGGAGATGGTGGCTTCAAAAACGCACGGGACGGTCTATATCGATTACGCGCATAATTATGCGAGTTTGAGTGCTTTGCTTCGTTTCTTACGCCAGCAAACACATGCCGGTAAGATCCGTGTCGTGCTTGGAAGCACAGGTGATAAAGGGATCTCACGGCGTGAAGGGTTTGGTAAAGCTTTGAGTGAAGAAGCAGATATTGCTTATTTAACAACGGATGATCCTGGTTTTGAAGATCCGTTGAAAATTGCCCAGGAAATAGCACGCCATATCGACACACCAAAAGTTGAAGTCATCTATGAACTAGAACGAAAAGAAGCAGTCAGAAAAGCAATCAGTGCAAGTACGGCAGCGGATGTCGTTGTTTTAGCTGGTCGTGGTGAAGATAAGTATATGAAAGTCAAAGGTCAGGAGATTGCTTATCCGACTGACGTTGAAATGGCACAAGAGATTTTGGAGGAAATCGACTAATGGCACTAGAAACAGCAAATTTTACCCCGATCTTATTGGGAAGTGATTTTAATGTTTATGGGATGGCGCGCTCATTTTACGAGATGTTCCATAAGCCAGTCAAAGCCTTTGCAGAGCGAGAATTAGCTCCAACGCGCTTTACCAAGATCGTTGATCTCGAATTGATCGATGGTTTTGCTGAAGATCCAGTGTGGATCGAAGAAATGATGAAGATCAAAGAACGTTACCGCGATCATGAAGGACCGGTGATCTTGATCGGATGTGGTGATGGCTACGCAGAGTTGATCGTACGTCATAAAAAAGAATTAGAAGATGTTTTCGTTTGTCCATATATTGATGTTGAGATGCTACATCAGCTGAACAATAAAGAAAACTTCTACCAAATGTGTGAAAAATATGATCTGCCTTACCCAGCTACCAAGATCATCACCAAAGAGATGCATGATGCTGGTGTTTCTAAGATCGAACAACCTTTTGACTATCCAGTAGCTTTGAAGCCAGCTAATAGTATCGAATGGTTAGACGTTCGATTTGAAGGACGCAAAAAAGCTTTCCGGATCCAATCGCGCACTGAATTTGACCGTATCGTTGACCTTGCTTATACTAACGGGTATACGGGAGATTTCATTTTACAAGACTTTATCCCAGGGGATGACAGTAATATGCGTGTTTTGAACGCTTATGTCGATCAAGATCATAAAGTCAAGATGATGTGTTTAGGGCATCCATTGTTGGAAGATCCAGCGCCAGCAGCGATCGGAAACTATGTGGCGATCATGCCAGAGTATAACCAAGAGATCTACGATACGATCAAGCGTTTCTTAGAAGAGATCAAATTTACTGGCTATGCCAATTTTGATATGAAATATGATGTGCGAGATCAAAAGTATAAACTCTTTGAGATCAATCTTCGGCAAGGGCGCAGTAGCTTTTTTGTAACTTTAAATGGCTATAATCTAGCTCAATGGGTCGTGCGTGATTATGTCACTTGCGACTTAAAAGATGAAGAAACGTTGTATTGTAACGAGCATAACGATCACGCCGCACTTTGGCTTGGTGTACCTGTTAAAACATTCAAAAAGTACGCCCGTGAAAATGCAGAAAAACAAAAAGCCTTGGACTTGATCAAAGAAAACCGTTACGGAACAACGTACGAATATTCAGAAGATATGAATCTAAAACGCTGGTTATTGATCAAGTGGATGAACCATAACTACGTGAAGAACTTTGCCCGTTATTTTGCAGAAAATAAAGGATAATTTGAAGCTATGAAAAACTTTTTTACGATTATTGGTGGCATGGGCACGATGGCGACTGAGAGTTACATTCACCAGTTGAACCTCCGTACAAAAGCACATAAAGACCAAGATTACTATAACTATACGTTAGTCAATCATGCGACTGTTCCCGACCGCACGGCGTATATTTTAGATCATACTAAGCCAGATCCTTTACCGGAACTGTTGGAAGATTTTAAACAATACGCTACGCTTGGACCAGATTTTTTCACGTTACCATGTAACACAGCGCATTATTTTTATGATGAACTGGCGAAAGCCGTTGATATCCCGATCTTGCACATGCCTAAAGAGACGGTCCAAGAGATCAAGCGACGTTACCCAGAGGCTAAAAAAGTCGGACTTGTTGCAACACGAGGGACAGTCAATGACGGCGTCTACGATAAAGAGATCTTAGCGGCCGGCTACGAATTAGCGCGGCCAAGCGAGGCAGTGCAAGCTTTGACCGATGAGTTGATCTATACGAATATCAAAGAAAAAGATCATGTCGACGGCGAACTCTTTTCGCGTTTAGTCGCCCAAATGATCGCTGAGACAGCTTGTGATGTCGTCATCTTAGGCTGCACAGAGCTTTCGTTAGCCCAAGAACGCGCGCCGATCACAGATCTTCCGCTTGTCGATAGTCAATCGACTTTAGTTGATCGAACGATCGAATGGGCTGAAAAGACACAAAAACAAGCCCGTAAAAAATAAATAAGTAAAGACCTCTAAAAGTGGCACTAGGGCCCGTCAAGTATACAGTTTAAATAGAAAAATAGTTTATGCGGTTTGAACGCGGAATTTTTCTGCGGTCAAGCCGTTTTTTGATGTATATGCACGTTGCGTGTTGAAATATTCAATAGATTCTTTTACTGATTCCTCTAATTCTTCCAACGTCTTAGGTCGAGCGCGTTTTGCTAACCAAATTAGTTTAAAGTCATTCCACCAACGTTCCATCGGTGAGTTTTCCCAAGGATGTCCTGGGTGAGACATACTATGAATACAGTTTCGACTGGCTAAATAGTCGTTAAAATCAATAGAACGGTATGCTGCTCCGCGATCCGTATGGATCATCGGATGTGCATCAGGTTCTATTTTAAATGCTCGTCTAAATACTTCAATTGCCGAAATTGCAGTTTCTGTAACGGAAATATTGTAACTCAATGCATAACGACCATACAGATCCAGAACTATATGCACTCGAGCCTTCTTTAACTTATCTACTCCATACAGAACTTCTGTAGTATCAGTTACCCAAACTTCATTTGGTCTTTGGCGATCAAATTGTCCGTCGAGTAGGTTATCATTTATATACTCCTCATGGCGTTTAACTCGATTATGTTTCTTTTTACGGATATTTGCTCTAATTCCATGTTTTCGCATACAGTTGGTTACTCGCTTTAACCCTACTTTAAAATTCAGTTTATTTTCAAAAGCCAGTTGTGTCGTCATACCTAAATAACCCAAAGTCCACTTATGTTTTTCTTCCAATTCTAGAATTGAACTAAGTAATTCTGCTTGTTCATTTTCGTGCTTGCTTGGCTTTCTGCGAACCCATTTGTAATAGGCGTCTCTAGTAATACCAGCGATTTGACACAAGCTAACGATTGACCAACCATATTCTTTATTTAGTTCTTTGATGGCTTGTTGTTTGAAGAATCGTTCGCCTCCCGATCGCGTATTTCCATCACTTTTTTTGCGTATGCTTCCTCCATTTCTTTACGGAGAAGTTGGGCCTTTAATAATCGATTCTCAGCCTTTAGCTGATCAATTTCTGTCCACTCTTTTTGTGTCTTGGCTTTGCCTCGACGATCACGAAGTGATTGTGGATCATTGCCACTTTTACGATACTTTTGATACCACCCATAAACTTGTTGATAACTAACGTTATATTTTTCTACGGCCCAGTTGTAATTGACATCGTGCTTGATCAACTCTTCGATTATCGATAATCGTTCTTCAAAAGTAGTTTTTCTTCCTAGCATAATTGAATCTCGCTTTCTTGGCGTATAAGCCTTTAGTTTTGATTCATTATACTGCATAATCCAATCTAGCAGTTGTGTTTTGGACTTTAGCCCATGCTTGATTGCGAATATTTCAAGCGACTCATCTGATTTTTGATACTGTTGGACCAAAAATACTTTAAATTCCTTTGAATATCTATGATTATTGTGAGTAGATCGTAAGCCATCAATGCCCTGATATTTATATAGATACCCCCAAGTTCTAATAGTTTTCTTGCCCACCGCATACTTTTTAGCTACCTCACTGATACTAGAACGATTTAGTTCATTTAGTATAGCTAATTTTTGTTCTGCACTGTATTTTGATTTCCTAGACATATAAAATACCCTCCAAATATAAGATGAAATTTCTATTTCATCTGTATACTTAGAGGGCATTATAACCAGTAGTTCATGCTTTTAGAGGTCTTTTTTGACGATCAAAGTTCAGAGAAAAACTGAAGCGCTTTGCCAATGATCCGAGCAGGGTTATCTTTAGTGATGATGATCGGATCGTAGTTATTGTTGTCAGGCAAAAGTAAAACAAAGCCAGCTTCTTTTTTGACACGCTTTAGGGTAGCTTGGGTGTCGTTATTTACTAAAACAGCTGCGATCTCACCATCTTCGACTTCGGCTTGTTCACGGATCAAAACGTAGGCCCCATCGGGGATCGTTGGTGCCATCGAATCACCTTTGGCAACTAGATAGAATAATTTTCCTTTAGGTAAAGTATCGGCTGGCACAGAGAGATACTCATCGACATTTTCGATCGCATCGATCGGGATGCCACAGGCGATATTACCAAGAACAGGTAACTGGACCGTTTTCCCTGAGAGAGGTCGCAGATTTTCTGGATATTCCGAGAGTCCAAGGAGTGTTTCCGGCTTGACGCCTAAAACTTTGGCAAAAGCCGGAAGCCGATTTAGCGGAAATTCACGTGTTTTATTGAAATAGCGTAAAACAGCTGATTTTGCCATGCCAACGCGCCGGGCCAACTCACTGAACGTGATTCTGATACATGTGATGCTTCAAAACAACTCACAGCAACTGATATTGCTAACTTCAAACGTTTTGGCTTTAAGATCGTGGGGCGCTATTTGACTGGAAGTGTCGGAGTCGGAAAAGATAAGCGTCCAAAGAACCTGACAGTAGCTGAGATCAAACGGATCGCAGATGGTGGCTTGCGCCTTTTTCCGATCTATGAAGATGGTGGCTATGAAGTCGAATATTTTTCGGGTGATCAAGGTGTGATCGATGCACAGCTTGCACTCAATGCAGCCCGCAAGCTAGGTTTTCCTAAGGGAACAACGATCTATTTTGCGGTCGATGTTGACGTGCAAGAAGGTGAGATCGCGGCAGGGATCGAACCATATATCAGCGCACTCGTGCAGATGTTTACAGGAAGCGAGTATGCAGTGGGCCTGTACGGGACACGAAATGTTTGCCTCCATGGTGAAAAACTAGGTGTAAAAAGCAGTTTTGTAGCCGATATGTCCTATGGTTGGAGCGGGAATCTTGGGTTTAAGATGCCAAAAAACTGGGCCTTTGATCAGTTTGCTGAGTATCCGATCGGCGGCACACCGATCGATCAAGACGCTTCTTCAGGACGTGATCAAGGTGTAGTGATCACAGCATTTCCTAAAGTAGTTAGTCCGAAAGCCGTACTCAAAGATATCGGCAAAACACTCAACGTTGCCGGGCTAGAATTTGGAAAAAAGGTCACAGTCCCCCTTGGACCTTTTGCGATCACAGTCGAAGTCAAAACCGAGCTCGAACCAAAAAACGGCACGATTTTTACGATCGAAAACGGTAAGCTTTCTGCCAATATCAGCGATAAGATGTTTGGTGATCTAGGTCTTGAACCAGTACAGTCTGGTTTGATCATGGAAAAGCTTGACGAAGTTCACTTTGTAAGTAAGATCAGTGCTGGCAATGTTACGTTTGAACATTCAGTAGGTTCAGATGGAACGCTTGATATTACGATGACTTTCAACATCCAAAAATATGAAGACGCCTATCTTGAAGAGACGTTGGCAGTAGTTTTTGGTACAAAATTGACACCTATAAATTATCATCAATTAGGATTGGATCCAGTAAAAGTTATGAAACAAAATCCAGTTGTTGCTATGATTGTTATTGTAGGAATGATTATGGTAATTGCAAATGGGATTGCTAATTTGCCAAAATTAATTATAGAATTTTTGGTGGCTTTAGGAATTCTTAAAGAAGATATTGATCATATTTAAATGATTAAAATGAAATCCTCTTCTTGTAGATTTATTAAGTTCAAATCTACAAAGAAGAGGATTTTTCTTTTATATAAAGTTAACAATGTAATTTTGTATTTGAAAGATCAATCTTGCGTTGACAGATAGGTTCAAGACATTTAAGAAATTCGTTTTTATTGACAATATCAGTTTTTTTAAGTGGAACGAATACTTGAAATTTTTTACTTCTACCGTTGCTTGTCTCGCGGTATTTCGTATACAGCAAATAATAATCCTCAAAAATCAAAAGATCCCATTTGTTATCGAGTGGTGGTGAAAAAATACCAAAGCGATTAATGAATGCAGAAGGATACTGTTGCTTTATTTTGCGCAGAATTTTAATTTCTGGAATTTTTTCAAATGTAATCAATATTTGGGGCAATCGGTTTAAAGTAAGACGCCAAAATAATATGGAAGGGAAAATTAGTCTTATCCCTACAATTACTGCTGATGAAATAAGATCAGAGGTTGAACCATTACGAAGGAAAAGATAGAGAAAATAAATAGTGAATATATCTAATGAAAACAGGTAAGCTTTTATGGAATAGATATTAAGTTTGTATACGCAATTATTATTCCATAGATATTTAAATATTCGAAACCAATCGCGTTTAGTAAGTTTGGTGATAAACATTGGATATTTCCCCCTTTTAGTTATGTAATTTGACATCAGAAAGATCGATCTTGCGCTGACAAAAAGGTTCAAGCTGTTCGATAAATTTAGTAGTATCACTAATATCGCTTTGTTTGATGGGAAGAATAACGTGTAATCGTTTCTTTTTCCCCTTGAGCATTGTGCGATAGTGAGTGTACAACAAATAATAATCCTCAAAAATCAGAAGATCCCATTTGTTATTGAGCGGTGGTGAAAAAATACAAGATCTATTAATTAGAGCAGTAGGGTAGCGTTGCTTGACTTGATGTAGTATTTCATCAGTCGGGGTATTTTCAAACGTAATTAATGTATGTGGTGGCTTTACCGAAGCAACTTTCCAAAATATTATTATTTCTTTTGAGGAAAGTAGCCAAAATATTATAGACGGAAAAAACAATCTGATACCAATAATTATCGCTAATGAAATGAAATCGGAGGTCAAACTAGTACGAAGAAAATTGTATAGAAAGTAAACAGCAATTATATCTAATGAAAATAGATATGCTTTTACAAAGTAGAAATAAGGATAGGTCATACAGTTAGTTTTCCATAGGTATTTAAATATTCGAAACCAATCTTTTTTAGTGAGCGTAGTGATAAACATTATTTTTCCCCTTTATAAAATCACAGTTACGGTAAGGAAAGCATATACCTAAGCGGAAGCAATTACAAGCTATATTTAAAAAAATAGTTCATCTAAAAGTAATGTTTGGACTATATCTTAGAGCATTTTACTTTTCCTGTGCTAATGATGCTAACACTTCTTATATACTTGCTGTTGTGGTTCAAGAAAGGCTAAAGCACATTTTCCCATGGTCGTTGTATTGAGCGGAAGACTTTCACCTAAACGCTTTTGATCGACTAAGTGTGAAGCTGTAGGGATGACTTGACTGATAACGATCTGCTCATTGAAGATCAAACTGACATAAGCACTTAAACTGGACTTATCAACGAGTGGTTTCAGGATCGGAATAGCTGACCAGTTGAGCTGTTAGGGCTCTTTGGCTGAAATGGGTGGTGTCGGCAAGAAGTACCGTTTACCTCGTTTTACTAAAAAGTCGAGCTCACAAAGAGTTGTTGTTCGCTTGAGGCCTAACTGTCTTTTGGCACACTACCATTGACTGTGATAAACTTTAAAAATTGACTAAAGTTGAAAGAAGGTTTTTATTTTCCATGGATCTTCCCTGCCTTGCGTAGCTAAAGATAACAAGTTCTGACAAGTAAGCAAAGAAAATGAGGGGATTTCCGCATAGTGAAACAAAAAGAGCCCGCGCGCAAGGGGGTAGACTTGGCGCGGGCCTGGCAATTATTAAGTTGGAGTGTGAAATCACAGAACATCCGTCCCTGGGAGAGAGTAGCAGCTGAAAAGTTAAAGCAGGATGTCAGGGACTGCTACTCGTGGACTGACGATCAGGCACTGTTATAGAAAGAACAAATAATGGCTGGAAAAAAAGAGTCTAGATGACAGATCTTTTCTAGCGCTATAACAGTAAATATCACCCCTTTCAAGTGTATCAAGGAATGGAGAGCCCTTGATGTGACAAGTATATAATACTTGAAAAAAATAAGTGCCCTTGACTTTTGAAATTTTTTTCGGTTTAAGTTTGGTTAAGCTTTTGAGGGTCAAATAAAAAATGTTAACTTCAACAAAAATTAAATTTACTTAAATTTTATCGAAATAAGTAATGCAGTTTACTATAATTTAGCTTATAATCTTAATAAAAAAGGGGATGAGCTTATGGGGAAAAAATGGCATGAAGCATTAGATGCAGATGATGTGGCATTTTTGCAACAATTAGCGGCAGCTGATTTTAAACTTGCTCGACTTTCAGCTCAAAACGGAAGTTCATATTTTGTGTTGAAAAAGAAAGTTAGCAAGTTAAAGCAAGCGCTTGGACAAGAGGAAAAAGAAGATACAAATTTCAAAGAATATTTAGAACTTCTTGTTGCTGAAAAGATCTTGCCAAGTTCGATCGCGCAAGTGCTTTATCAAAAATATTTAGAAGGAGTTCGTAAAAAATGAATCAAAAACAAGGGATCTTACTGATCAATTTAGGGACACCTGATACCCCAGAGCCCCAAAGTGTCCGTCGTTATTTACGGGCTTTTTTAGGAGATAAGCGAGTGATCACCCTGTCTCCCATACTTTGGCGTCCAATATTAGAATTATTTATTTTACCGCGCCGTCCCTATACTTCCGCTAAGATGTATCAGTCCATTTGGTCAGCTGAATATGGTTCTCCGTTGGAATACTATACTAAGCGCCAAGCTGAGCTTTTACAAAAAAAATGTCCTGAAGCTAAGGTGAGATATGCTTTTAGTTATAGTGATCCGCAACTTACGACTGCTTTAGCAGCCTTTGCAGCCGAAGAGATCACCGACCTGACCCTTATCCCACTTTATCCGCAGTATTCGACGACAACTGTCGGATCTGTCAGTGACGAGATCATGCGCTTTTATCAAGGGAAAAATTATCAACCAAATTTGAAGATGCTCACGTCATTTAGTGAACGTTCAGAATATTTAGAACTTTTAGCGACTAAGATCGAAGAACAGACTAAAAAAGCAGATTATGACTGTGTGATCCTTTCCTATCATGGTATTCCGCAAAGTTATGTCAAAAAAGGTGATCCGTATGAAAAACAGTGTTGCTTGATGACTAAAATGCTCAAAGAGCGGTTGCCTGAGTTGACTTTTTTACAATGTTATCAGTCAAAATTTGGCCCAGCTAAATGGCTTGAGCCAGCGTTAGATAAGACGCTTCAGACGTTGCCTGAAAAAGGGTATAAAAAGGTTTTGGTCGTCTCAGCGTCCTTTGTGTCAGATTGCTTAGAGACACTATTTGAGCTAGAGATCGAAAATCGGCAAAAATTCATGGCTGCTGGCGGAAAAAAATTTGATGTTCTAGCTTGCTTAAATGATGATGCCAGCTGGATCGAGCTTTTAGCTAAATGGAGCAAGCGTTAGTTTTTAGGTAGACCTAAAAAAGTGTTTTGGAAAGTTGAAAAATATGCTATCATCAAACTGAAAGTAAAGAAAATAGGTGATAAGCATGAAGTTGAAAGATTTTATCGTAACTTTTTTAACTGAACAAAATGTGAACGGTATGACAGTCAATTTGATCGGAAATTTTGGTAAGGTATTGCGCTTAGCTCAGACCAGGTATTCAGAATATAGTAATCTTATTTTGGATAAGCGCCTTTGGACAGGCAGGCGTGAGGTCAAACGGTGTATGCATTATCCTGTCATCCAATTAAAGGATGGGTTATATATCACAGATGAGATGAGATCTCATGATGAGCAGACATTTTTGACATTTAAGGCGAAATTATTAGAGTTACGCGAAGAACTCAAAACTTTACCTGAAGAAAAGCCAACGAAGTCAGTCCCTGTTGGTGTACAAGCTTTATTTACTGAGCAAGTAGTCGTCGTTGATGAAAAAGACGATTTGAAAGCAGCTATCGTAGGGACAAAAGAACTTGTTGCCTTAGCCGAGTTCAATTTCTTTAACTTAGGGATCTTCTCGTATAAGGATGTAGCTTACTATGAATTAGTCGATCAGACAGGTGGACCTTTAACTAGAGAAGAGCTTGAGAAAAAAGATCTCATCCATATTTTAGGAAAAGTCCTCGTTTTTATGACGATCGCTGGGATCACAGCGGCTGATCACAATACTATGAGTGCCTATTTTAGTATGGGTGATCAGTAAAAAACAGCATCAGATCTTTGGAAAGCAAATTACTTTGCTTTGCGAAGATCTGATGCTGTTTTGTGTTTCACGTGAAACTAGAGCTGCGTAGTCAAAGTTTCGATCCGCTCGACTGTTTGAGCTAAAAAGTCGAGCGTATTTTCTAACGGCTCTTTAGTCGAAATATCGCATCCAGCAACTTTAGCTGCTGCTATCGGTGGAAGTGAGTCACCTAATTTCAAAAAGGCAAGCCAATCTTTGACAGTTGTTTCAGGTTCAGCTAGCAATTTGAGATAAGCTTGAGTCGCGATGGTCAAACCGGCTGAATATGTGTAAGAATAAAGCCCCATGTAGTAGTGCGATTGCCGCATCCAAGTCAAGGCCGCATCATCATCGATCACGACTGCTTCGCCCCAAAAGCGCTGTAGAACTTGTTTTTTGATTTCAGAAAGCTTGGCACCATCAAACGTTTGGCCTGCATCGATCAAGCGATAGACTTCACGTTGAAAGGCAGCTTCGAGGAGATGAGTGACAAAATTATGGTAGAACGTATTTGTCAACATCTTCGTATAGGCAAAGCGCTCTAAGCGCGGATCAGAACTGGTTTGAGTCAATGAATGAGTCAACAGTAATTCGTTAAACGTCGAAGGTGCTTCGACTAAGTACATGGAAGGTTCGCTTCCTAAGATCGAATTATTTTCCATCGTCAAGAGTGCTTGACCCGCATGTCCTAGTTCGTGGACTAAAGTATAGACATCGGCTAATTCGTCTGTCCAAGACATCAAGATATATGGGTGGAGCCCGTAAGGTGTTGTCTCAAAGCCCCCCGTCTCTTTGCCTTCATTCAAAGCAAAATCGACCCAGCGTTCATCAAAGGCGCGTAAGACTAGTTTTTCGTAGGCACTCCCTAAAGGTGCAACAGCTTGTTTGATGTAGTGGGGAGCGTCGGCTAATTTGACTTTAGGGGCAAAGGTTGGATCAAGATCGATCTGTAAGTCAGCAAAAGTCAAGCGATCTAAGCCATGCTCTTTTTGGATGAGCTTGACGTAGCGTTGCATGATCGGGCCGAGTTTTTCCATGATCAGATCGATCTGCCGATCAAAGAGCTCGCGGTTTGATTCTTGTTGTTCGAGCAAGTAATCGACGACAGAATCATACCCACGTAAAGTCGCTAATGTTTTTTCTTTGGCAACTTGGGTGTAGTATGTGGCTGCAACGGTATTTTGGTAGCGGCGCAAGGTCTTAGAAAATGAAGCAAAAGCCTTATGCCGAACTTCGGGATCTGGATGATACTGATACGTATTTTCGTATAAGACAAATGACATCGGATAGGTTTGACCGGCCACTGCAAAATCACTAAAGCGCATATCAGCAGCTCGCGTAGTCGTATAAATATTTTCGGGTGCTTTGAAAGTAGGTGCAAGCAAGGCTAAAGCTTCTTCGGTCGCTTGAGGTAGTTGGTGTTTTTTGGCCGTCTTTAAATGGCGAATGACAGAAGCAAAGCGTGGTGTCTTTTGAGCGACGAGCTCGAGTTCGGTTGGATCTAGGTTGGCAGCTTCGAGTTCAAAGAAAGCTAAAGTTGCTTCTTTTGTCGCTAAAGCTTGGTCAGCTTGTGTGAGCAAATGGTCGTAGTGCGGATCGGTCATATCACTTGCTTGTTGCAAAAAAGCGTAGTGTTCGATCTTAGTTGCATAACGTTCAAGCTGTTCAAGTTCGATCAAAGCTTTTGTCAATTGCTGTGCATCAGTCACTTGCCCTTTGAAACGCGCTGAAAAAGCTGTCGTTTTTTGAGCTAATTTTTCTAGATCAGCGAAAAAAGCAGCGTCATCAGCATAAAGTGCACTTAAGTCCCAAGTGAGTTCTTGCGGGACATCTTTTCTTAATGGTAAAGCCATCGCAATCACATCCTTATTTTTATTAGCAAGATTGTAACATGAAAAAGGTGCTGATGATACCGTTAATTGTTTTTTAAGCAAAGCTAGTGTATAATTTAACTTACAGAATACAAGTAAAGCTTGGCTGTGATCATAAAAAAGGGGGTCATGTCATGCGTCAACCCGCAGATGCTTTGCGGATCGGGGTCTTAAACTTGATGCACGATAAGTTAGATACCCGTGCCCGCTTTTTACGGGTCTTAGAGGGACAAGGGATAAATGTCGCAATAACATTTTATTATCCAAAAGATCACTATAAAGGGCGCTCAGTCCCACCAGAAGTCGCTAAATATGCGCGTCCACTTGAGCTAGCCGAAGTCAAAAAATTAGACGGTTTTATCGTGACTGGGGCGCCACTTGAAAGATTATCTTTTACAGAGATCACGTATAGCGATGAACTCTACGAGCTCTTTTCATGTTTAGAAAAATATCAGATCGAGCAACTGTACGTTTGTTGGGGAGCGATGGCTGCGCTCAATTACTTTTATGGGATCGAGAAATATCTGCTAGCGCAAAAAGTTTTTGGCGTTTACCCACAGGAGATCTTAGCTCCTTCCAAACTTTTACACGGGCTAAAGGATGGTTTTTTAGCGCCGCATGCGCGTTATGCTGATATCGATCTTGCCCAAGTCAGCCAACGACGAGAACTACAGATCAGCGCTAATTCTTCGACTGGACATGCTTTTTTGATCGGAGCCAAAAAAGCGCACCAAACATTTTTATTTTCTCATCTAGAATATGGCCGACAGGCGTTAGAAAAAGAGTATCAACGCGAAGTCGCCGCTTATCCAGACCAAAAAGCTCACTTAGCGCGCCCAACTTATGCGAGTCAAGTTCAAAGATTTTCATGGGGAAAAGCCCAACAGCTCTTTTTTAAGAACTGGCTCACGCTGATCGCAACACGTAAAAAAGCTAAAAACGTTATTAAAAATTGAAAGGACCGATTAATTATGAGTAAAGTGTATCATTCGATCTTAGAGACGATCGGCGAGACTCCGATCGTGAAGTTGAATCATGTCGTTGCAGATAAGGCAGCTGATGTTTATGTCAAACTAGAATTTTTCAATCCAGCTGGTTCAGTCAAGGATCGGATCGCTTTAGCGATGATCGAGGCAGCTGAAGCTAACGGACAATTGTCTGCTGGTCAAACGATCATCGAACCGACTTCAGGTAATACTGGTGTTGGCTTGGCAGCAGTCGCCACGGCTAAAGGCTACCGTTTGATCATTACGATGCCAGAAACGATGAGTATCGAACGGCGTAAATTGATGCAAGCTTACGGAGCAGAATTGATCTTGGCGCCAGGAAGTGAAGGCATGGGAGGCGCGATCAAATTAGCCAAAGAGCTAGCGCAAAAAGAAGGCTATTTCTTACCGATGCAATTTGACAATCCAGCTAATGTCTCAGTGCATGAAAAAACGACTGCTAAAGAGATCTTAGCTGCTTTTGGCGAAGATCTCCCCGATGCTTTTGTTGCTGGGGTTGGAACTGGCGGAACTCTGACAGGTGTCGGACATGTTTTAAAAGCAGCGCGCCCAGATATCAAGATCTATGCGCTAGAACCAAGTGAATCTCCAGTTTTAAAGGAAGGTAAAGCAGGTAAACATAAGATCCAAGGTCTTTCAGCTGGTTTTGTCCCTGCGATCTTAGATACTGAGCTTTATGATGGAGTCGTTGAAGTTCCAAGTCAAAAAGCATTGGAAATGGCACGTAAAGTTGGTCAAAATGAAGGATTCTTACCGGGGATCTCTGCTGGTGCTAATATCTATGGTGCACTCGAGTTAGCGAAAGAATTAGGTCCAGGTAAAAAAGTTTTGACAGTTGCGCCAGATAATGGTGAACGTTATCTTTCGACCGAATTATTCCAAAATTAAGTTAAAAAGCTACGTTAAATGGCGTAGCTTTTTTTATCTGAAAATAAAAGACGAACTATTTTAGGGTTGATTTTTGTTTTTATTCGTGTAATACTTACAAAGTAAAAATAAATCAGAGGTGAAAGCAGTGGCTAATGGAGAAGCACCAGCTACAAACGAGAGCTGGATCGCAAAAACATTTCATTTTAAGGAATTAAAGACAAACACCCGACGCGAAACAGTCGCCGGACTGACGACCTTTGTGTCGATGGCCTATATTTTATTTGTGAATGCCAATATTTTAGGAGCAGCTGGGATGGATAAAGGAGCTGTTTTTACAGCGACCGCTTTATCAGCGATCATCGGTTGTACATTGATGGCTTTTTTGGCCAATTATCCGATCGGGATCGCGCCAGGTCTTGGAGATAATGCCTTCTTCACATATTCAGTCGTTTTGACGATGGGGATCTCATGGCAAACGGCGATGGCAGGCGTTGTTGTCGCTTCGGTGATCTTTACGCTTCTGTCGCTTTTTAAGATCCGGGAGATCGTGATCGATGCGATCCCACATGATCTGAAATTAGCAATGGCAGCTGGGATCGGGATCTTTATCGCTTTTGTTGGACTCAAAGGTGGCGGGATCGTTGTTGCTAGCAAATCTTCGTTAGTCGAACTAGGGTCTTTGACTGTTCCAACAACATGGTTGACGATTTTTGGCTTTTTCATCACTGCTTTATTGATGGCACGTAAAGTTCCAGGCTCGATCTTTATCGGGATCTTAGCGACTGCCGTTTTAGGGCTTTGCACTGGACTTATTCCGATGCCAGACCGGATCGTTTCTACGATCCCAAGCTTGAAACCAACCTTTGGCGTTGGTCTAGCTCATTTAGGAGATATCAATACGCCGCAGATGTTTGCGGTGATCCTAGTTCTTTTACTTGTTTCTTTCTTTGATACAGCCGGAACGTTAGTTGGTCTAGCTCAACAAGCTGGATTGATGAAAAATGATAAGATGCCCCGGATCGGACGCGCTTTGATGGCTGATTCATTTTCAATGTTAGCTGGTTCTGTTATGGGAACGACCCCAACAGCTGCTTACGTTGAATCTTCAGCAGGGATCGCCGTTGGGGGCCGGAGTGGTTTTACATCTTTAGTGATCGCTGGGTGCTTTGGATTGAGCTTATTCTTCTCACCATTACTGACAGTTGTGACAACGCAAGTGACAGCCCCAGCTTTGATCATTGTCGGTTCCTTGATGGCGCAGTCGATGCGCTTTATCGATTGGGAAAAATTTGAGATCGCCTTACCGGCCTTCTTGACGATCATCGCCATGCCTTTGACATACAACATCTCGTATGGGATCGCGTTTGGCTTTTTAGTTTATCCGATCACGATGATCGCGGCTGGGCGTCGGAAAGAGTTGAATCCTGTTGTGATTACGCTCTTCTTTGTCTTTATCGTGATGCTTTATGTATTAAATATTTTGCCCCATAACTGATCGGGAGAGCAAAGCTAGTCTAAGTCAAGGCTAGCTTTTTTTGTTATAATAAAGACGGTATTTGGCAGTTTAGCCTAGGAAAGGATCGAAGAGATGAAAGCGCGTAAAGAGATCGCACAAAGGGCGCTTGAGCTGACAGTAGCGTTTGAACAACAAACAGCAGATGATAAAGTTTTCCAAAAGATCGCACGTTATGGCAAAAAGGAACTAGCAGCGCGTCAGATCGCCCCGCAAAATATTATGGAAAAAATGTCAAGAGCAGCATATGAAGCTGTTTTACGGGGCAAAGGAAAGATCAAGATGGATGCTACGACATTAGCGCTTGTCAAAGAGATGGAAAAACTTGCGCGCGAGCGTAGTATTTTACCCTTTCGTCGCTATGACCCTTGGGATGAATAGCGATTTTTGCGTAAAAGAAGCATAAAATCCAGATTAAAGTTCGCAATTATTTGTGTAAAACATTTTTTATAGTATTAATATTCGTAATTACTTGAAAAAGTGAGGTCCGGTTGTTACAATTATCAAGGTCGTTAATTTGAAGACTTGCAGGCTAGCACTAAGTTAGCTTAGAAATATTATGAGGTGGACTGTTTATGTCATCAGTAGTAGTTGTTGGTAGTCAATGGGGCGATGAAGGTAAAGGCAAGATCACAGATTTCTTGAGTAAAAATGCCGATGTTATCGCACGTTATCAAGGAGGAGACAATGCTGGACATACGATCGCTTTTGGGGGAAACACCTATAAGCTTCGTTTGATCCCATCGGGTATTTTTTATTCCGATAAGATCAGCGTGATCGGTAACGGTGTTGTCGTGAACCCGAAATCATTAGTTGCAGAATTAGAATATTTACACGAAAATAACATTCCGACTGATAATCTTCGCGTTTCTAATCGGGCCCATGTTATTTTGCCGTACCACATTATTTTAGATGGTCTACAAGAAAGTGCTAAAAAAGACAACAAGATCGGTACGACAAATAAAGGTATCGGTCCATGCTACATGGACAAGGCAGCCCGGGTCGGGATCCGGATCGCTGATTTATTAGAAGCCGATACTTTTGCTGAAAAACTCAAAAAGAATATCGCCGATAAAAATCGTTTATTTGAAAAAATGTACGATTATACTGGCGAACCACTTGATTTTGAAAAGATCTACGAAGAATACTATGCTTATGGACAACAGATCAAAAAATATGTGGCTGATACTTCAGTCATCTTAAATGACACGTTTGACCAAGGGGGGCATGTCCTCTTTGAAGGTGCGCAAGGTGTCATGTTAGATGTTGATCACGGGACATATCCGTTTGTCACATCATCCAATCCGATCGCTGGGGGCGTGACGACTGGTTCTGGTGTCGGTCCAGCTAAAGTCACAAAAGTCGTAGGGGCTTGCAAAGCCTATACTTCGCGTGTTGGTGATGGTCCGTTCCCAACTGAATTACATGATGAGATCGGTGATTACATCCGTGAAGCAGGACATGAATATGGCACGGTCACAAAACGTCCACGGCGGATCGGATGGTTCGATAGTGTCGTAATGCGCCATTCTAAACGGGTTTCTGGGATCACGAACCTCTGCTTGAACTGTGTTGATGTTTTGACTGGTTTAGATGAATTAAAGATCTGTACCGCTTATGAATTGAACGGTGACCTTATCGATCGCTATCCAGCTAGTTTGAAAGAATTGGCAGCATGTAAGCCTGTCTATGAGACACTACCAGGTTGGAAAGAAGATATCACAAATTGTAAGACATTAGAGGAATTACCTGAAAATGCACGTAACTACATCAAACGGATCGAAGAACTCGTTGGTGTTGAAGTTTCGACTTTCTCAGTTGGTCCAGATCGTGATCAAACGAATGTCTTAAAAAATATTTGGCAAGAAGCCTAAAAGAGCCACTTCTAGGCATCTGTCAACGAGTATAACTGTTGTTATAAGTGGCTGGGAAAGATCCAGTTGCTAAGTCAAATATAAAAAGCTAGCGGGCAATAATGATATGATTCCCCTAGAGTGGACACGGAAATAATAAAGATTCTGTGATCACTCTAGGGGGATTTTTTATGTCTAGAAGAACTACTAAACATACACTTGAAGAAAGATACCAGGCAGTCTCCGAGTATCTTAGTGGACAATATAGTAAGTACTTTATCTGCCGGAAATATACCATTTCTAAAAATACATTTGATAATTGGATCAGAAAATACAAAGCTGGCGGTTTAGATGGCTTAAAAGAGTCTAGAACCTGGAAAGAATATTCAGTTGAATTAAAAACAACTGCGGTTCTAGAATATTTAGAAAATGGACGTTCACCAAAGAAAATTTGTGATAAATACAATATTTCGAGTGTTTCGGTTTTACGTAAATGGATCAACTTGTATACTAATGGAAAAGGCTTTAAAGCTACCATTGGAGGTCGTAATAGAATGAAACATGGACGTAAAACTACTTTTAAGGAACGGCTCGAAATAGTTCAGTATACACTTGCTAATAATAAGAATTATCACAAAGCGATCGATAAATATAATGTTTCTTATTCCCAAGTCTATAATTGGGTCAAAAAGTTTGAAGTAGATGGCGAAAAGGCATTATACGATAATCGTGGTAAAACAGTTAAAGATCGTGATTATAAGACTCTTTCTGAAACTGAGCGTCTCAAGCTTGAGATCCTACGTTTGAAAGAACGTAATAAATATCTAGAAGCAGAAAATATCGTTTTAAAAAAATTGGACGAACTCGAAAGGAGGAGATAAGCTTTATACCTAAAAATCTGCGTTTTAAAGCTATTCAGGAAGTTCTTAAAGAGTTTCCACAAATTGAACTCTGGATCCTTTGTGCGATCTTAAATGTATCGCGCTCAGGGTATTATCGTTATTTAACTGCTCCAAAATCACAATGTACTTTGGAAAATGAATGGTTAAGTGAGATCATAAAAAAAGAATTTCATGCTTTAAATGGAATTTACGGTTCTAGAAGAATGACTCTTCTTATCAATCGAAAGTATCAAAAACAATATAACTTCAAACGTATTCGTCGCCTAATGAGAGTCCTTGGTTTATATTCAGTGATCCGACGCAAACGCCGAGGTTGTACTCATTCAGAACATTTAAACTACGAAGAAAATACTTTAGGTCGTGATTTTTCCGCTACTGAACCTAATCAAAAGTGGGTGACTGATGTCACTTATTTAGAGTATGGCTTAGGACAAAAAGCTTATTTAAGTGCGATCAAGGATCTATACGATGGATCCATCATAAGTTTTGAAATTAGTAAAAGAAATGATAATCGGCTTGTCATGAAGACTTTGGAAAAAGCATTCACGCATTTAAATGGAGCTGATCTACTTCTTCACAGTGACCGTGGATTTCAATATACTTCAAGAGAATATCTCCGGTTGACCTCAAGGCATGGTGTTACAAGAAGTATGTCTCGAGTGGGAAAATGTATCGATAATGCACCAATGGAAAGTTTTTGGAGTCATTTCAAGACAGAATGTTATTATTGGCTAAAATGTGAAACATATGGAGAACTTGTAGAAATGATCGAAAACTATATCAAGTTCTACAATACCCAACGTTACCAAATAAAACTAAACAGCCTGACTCCAGAAGAATACCGGAATCAGGCTGCCTAGAATTTTAATTATTTAGTTGTTCACTTGACGGGTCTCAGATCATAATGAAGCTCGCTAGCTTTTTTATTTCGAGATTTTTTTGAAGTAGTTTTTGCGCCAAGTATCGCTTTGTTTAGCTAAAAAGCAAGCCAATAACAGCAAAGGAAAATACTGGAGTGGAAAGAGCAGTAAGAGAAGCAGAGCTGTAAAGAGTGGACGTTTTAAAATGATCGTGATGCTGGCAGCGACGATGAGGGCAACGGTTGCTCCTGGAGTGTACGGAAAAATTTTGGCGAAGGCACAGGCAAGAGCAGTACTTGCGAAGATAGCAGGAAAAATCTTTCCTCCTCGCCAACCAAAGGCGAAACTAAGATGAGTCAAGCAAGCTTTACCTAAAGCTAGGAAAACTAGAAAAAGTATGCTGTATTCAGTGTAGTGTCTTGAGAGCGGAAAGACAGCATGTTCACCTGAATATAGGAAATAATGTGAGCACATGCCTAAGCCTCCCAGCAAAAGACCACCACAAAGGGCAAAGAAGATAGGGCGCGTGTGACCTTTGACTAAATTATCGCTAAATTTTTCTAACGCTAAAAAGAGATAGCCAAAACTGATCCCAAGTAATATTGCAGGCAGAGCGCTGAATATGAGGCGATAGTCCCAAGTAACGGTCGGGATCCGAATAAAGAATATGTTTTCTTTAGGGAGAAAACTATTGATAAAAGAAAAGCCTAAAAAACCAGCCACAGTGCTCAAAGTGTAGAGTAGCGTTTTTGAGCGACTTTTAGAGAGCTTTTGGCCCTTTTCATCTTCAAATGCATCTGATAAACCTACAAGTGGCGCTGAAAAGACGGCCGCGAAGACAGCTTTGAAACCTAGTTCAGTTAACTCCTCTTTACGCGAAAAAGTGAGTTTCATGTGATCACCTGCCCAGGTGATCAGTCCACCAAGAATACTCGCTAGGGCTGCTTCTGGACCTAAACTTGCGCCAAATCCTAAGACGATAATGGCACTGATAAAGTTTTTTGCTAGTACTTTAGTATACGCAACTCGTTTTGTTTGTTGAAATTCATGGAGTGTTTCGTGCATTGTTTTAGGGTAAGGTCCCCAATATTTTTGTGTCAGACCAACTAAAACCCCACCGTAGATCCCGATCAAAAGCGGATAAAATAGCGGGGGATCAAATGTATTGGGGATAGTTTCCCAAATAAAGTGGAGCATAAACTCGACTAGAGCTAAAAATAAGGCTGAAAAAGAACCTACGAAAAAGCCTAGAAGACAACAATATAAAATAAAAATTCCTTTGAAATGCAAAGCTAATCACTTCCTTTGATCATTATGTTTTAGTTTATCGATGGTTGAAGAAAATGTTGCGATCGAAGCTGAAATAAGACCGATCCCGACAAAAACGTAGCCGATCGTAAACAGTTTACCTAAAGTGGTTTGCGGAGCTAGATCACCGTAGCCGACAGTGGTCAGTGTCATCACTGCGAGATATAACGCATCTAAGTAGTCAAGTTTTTCGATAGTATGATAAAATAAGGTCCCGATCATTAAGATAAAAAAGGTACTGAGTAAGAGGGCTTTTTGATCTTCTTGCTTAAAAATAAGGTGCAAGATCGTTTTGATCCGTTTGAAAAGTAAGAAAAATGATAACATATCAGTCAACTAACGATGCTCAGCGCTGTCAAAAGTAGCTGGAGCTTCCTTTCTTTGATTTTAGGTGATATGAAGCAGATTATTTGAAATAATCATAGCATGAAACCTTCAAACTTTTCTAAACTTTTCAATATTTTGATAAAAATTCTAAAAAAGGGCGACTAGCACTTGTATTTAGCAATAATTTCAGATAATATTATGATGAAAGCGTTGACAAAAAACGTTTTTTAGTGCGTACTACAAGTTGATTTTAGATCAAAAAAGTAAGTTTTGATACAGGGAGGAATACCGATGCTCAAAGACAACAGTAAAGAAACAGTCACAACTGCATGGAATGGTTTTAAAGGCGGAGATTGGCAAGATGAGATCGATGTACGTGACTTTATCAACCGCAACTTTACACCATATGATGGTGATCAGTCATTCTTAGAAGAAGCAACTGAAGCAACTAAGACGTTAAACGACAAGTTGATCGACATCAAGTTAAAAGAGCGTGCAGCTGGTGGGGTGTTAGAAGCAGATACGAAAGTTATCTCTTCGATCACGTCACACGGACCGGGATATTTAGATAAAGATCTCGAAAAGATCGTTGGACTTCAGACTGAAAAGCCAATGAAAAAAGCTTTGATGCCTTATGGTGGGATCCGGATGGCCAAAGTTGCCTTAGCAGCTTACGGTATGGAACTTGACCCTGAAGCAGAACGGATCTTCACTGATCTGCATAAAACACATAACCAAGGCGTTTTTGATGCTTATGATGATGAGATCAAACGGGCACGGCATAACAAGATCGTGACTGGGTTACCTGATTCCTATGGACGGGGACGGATCATCGCTGATTTTCCACGGGTCGCACTTTATGGGATCGACCGTTTGATCGCAGCTAAAAAAGAAGATCTTAAAAACTGTGGCGATGGTGAGATGACAGATGAAGTCATCCGTCTACGCGAAGAAGTTTCTGATCAGATCCGTGCTTTACAAGATATGAAGAAGATGGCCGCTGCTTACGGTTATGACATCTCATATCCAGCTACGAATGCAAAAGAAGCGATCCAATGGCTCTATTTTGGATACTTAGCTTCGATCAAACAACAAAACGGGGCTGCGATGTCGATCGGCCGGATCGATGCGTTCATCGATATTTATATCCAACGTGATCTAGCTTCAGGACGTTTGACAGAAAAAGAAGCCCAAGAATTGATCGATCAATTTACGATGAAATTGCGGATGGTGACCTTTATTCGGACACCAGAATATAATTCTTTATTCTCAGGTAATCCGATCTGGGCGACCTTGTCGATTGCTGGTATGGGGATGGATGGACGTCACCATGTAACTAAGACGACTTATCGTTTCTTACACACATTGCATAATATGGGCGCTGCACCAGAACCAAATATCACGTTGTTATGGTCAGAACGCTTACCAGAGCCGTTCAAGAATTATGCTGCAAGTGTTTCGATCGAAAGTTCAACGATCCAATATGAAAATGATGAGTTGATGATGGAAACATGGGGGACTGACTATTACGGGATCGCTTGCTGTGTGTCTGCTCAACCGATCGCTGATGGAGTGCAGTTCTTTGGGGCTCGCGCTAACTTAGCGAAGACCGTTTTATATGCGATCAACGGTGGAGTCGATGAGTTGACAAAAATGCAATGTGGGCCAGCCTACGCACCGATCACATCAGAATATATCGATTATGACGAATTTATGAAGAAATTTGATGATATGCTCGAATGGGTCGCAGATGTTTATGTCAATGCGTTGAATGTCATCCATTACATGCACGACAAATACTACTATGAATCAGCTCAATTAGCTTTGAAAGATACTCGTTTAGATCGGACTTTTGCAACGGGGATCTCAGGTCTAGCAGTCGCAGCTGATTCGATCTCGGCGATCAAATACGGGAAAGTTAAAGTTATTCGTGATGAAAATGGAGTCGCAGTCGATTTTGAAACTGAAAATGATTTCCCACGTTATGGAAATAATGATGATCGTGTCGATGAGATCGCAGCTTGGTTAGTAAAACAACTTTATACTAAGATGAATAAACACCATCTCTACCGTGGTGCTAAACTTTCGACATCTGTTTTGACGATCACCTCAAATGTTGTTTACGGTAAAAATACAGGTACGACACCAAATGGACGTCAAGCCGGTGAACCATTCTCACCAGGTGCAAATCCAGCTTATGGTGCTGAAACGAACGGGGCGTTAGCTTCACTGTTATCTGTAGCTAAGTTACCATATCGTTATGCAACAGATGGGATCTCCAATACATTTGCAGTGACACCATCAACGTTAGGGCATGATGAAAAACTTGAAGAAAAGACTTTAGTCAATATGATCAGTGGTTACATGAAAAATGATGGGCATCATCTAAATGTCAATGTCTTTAACCGCGACACTTTAATTGATGCACAAGCACATCCAGAAGAATATCCAACTTTGACAGTTCGTGTTTCTGGCTACTGTGTCTACTTTGCTGACTTGACTAAAGAACAACAAGATGACGTTATCGCAAGAACGTTCCATACTTCGATGTAAGACTAAGATATAAAAGTAAAGGCGGCGTGATCAATTATGAAAGCTGATAATCCATATCTTGCTCCAGTTCCAACTAAAGACGGCCAAGTCGTGGGGTATGTCCATTCACTCGAAACCTTTGGGGCAGTTGATGGACCAGGGATCCGATTTGTGGCTTTCATGCAAGGATGTAATATGCGATGCAAGTTTTGCCATAATCCAGATACTTGGAAAACAAGAGTTGGGCTGAAGATGACTTCAGATGAACTACTAGAAAAAGCTTTACCTTACCGGGCTTTTTGGGGTGAAGATGGTGGGATCACTCTTTCTGGGGGAGAGATCTTGTTACAACCTGAATTTGCGCTTGAACTTTTTAAGAAGTGTAAAGCTCAGGGGATCAGCACCTGTTTAGATACGTGTGGGCAACCGTTTACCCGGCGTGAACCATGGTTTAGTCTTTTTAACGAGTTACTTGAAGTCACTGATATCTTACTTGTTGATATCAAGCATATCGATTCTGATGAGCATAAGCGTCTGACAGGTTATCCAAACGAAAATATTTTAGACTTGTGTGAATATTTGTCTGAGCTTGGCAAGCCAGTTTGGATCAGACATGTTTTGATCCCCGGGCTCACTGATAATGATAAATATTTACAGCAGTTAGGTGAGTATATCAAGACCTTAAAAAATGTCGAAAAGGTCGAAGTCTTGCCGTACCACACGATGGGTGTGCATAAGTACAAGGAGATGGGGATCAGATATCGGCTTGAAGGCGTTGAACCACCGACGGCCGAGCGAGTCGAAAATGCAGAAAAATTGCTTCATGTAGCCGATTATCAAGGGTATTTGACTTGGCACCCTGGAATAAATACAAAACAGCAAAAGCTATAGCTGTAAAAAGCAGAGTCTCTTTGGGCTCTGCTTTTTTAGTGCTTTAAAATAAAGAACGTTTGTGGACGTAGTAAATCTTAGTGTTTGTTATTAAAATGATATTTTAACGCTGTGATCTGCGAGCCTAGCTTGTAAAAAAGTAGTAGCTATCTTGGCTAGGGTATTTGCCAAAAGTAGCTGAAAACGAAAAATAAGCCACTTTAAAACGATAAGTTATTATTTATTGTATTTATAATAATTTGCAAAAGAATGTATAAAGAGTTTTGAAAATAATCATGAAAACATGATTTATAAGGATTTTTTTGAAGTGATAAATGTTCGGTGTAAAGGTTGTTATTAAAGGTTTTATGCATATTTCAATAAAAAGATGCATAAAATATCTTACGCAAAAAAATTTTAACAGGCTTTTGCTTGATGTAATGCGACTTACTAAGATATTTAAAAAAATTGAACAATATTAATGCTTTATTTTTTAGGATGAGCGCGCTAGAATGGAAAAGTAATCAAAATAAATGAACGGACGTTCGCTTATAAAAGCGGAGTTTGTTGGTCAATGACCAAAAGCATCGAATATGACTAACGGTGAGAAAAAGATGTGCGTTAGTTATATTTTAAACGTGCAGTGCAAAAAGCATAGAGCAGTAACTATCAAGGTCAAGGGCTGATGTTGGTAGTAGTTGCAGTACAATCAAGAAAGGATAAACTATATTTTCTCGAAGTTGTGTAGCTTTACTACTCAACTGCAGTCACATCTTGATATAGTCGGGCATTTTATGACGATCTCAGCTAAAACTTCAACCGAAGAGTTGGTCCAAACAGTGATGAAAGAAAGGTCTTGTAGCTACGAAGAAGCGATCCGATTGTTATTAGACCTAGCCCAAGGGAAGCGTTGATCTAAAAAAGTGTCACTAGTCTGATACTGGTGACTATTTTTTTACCATGGGGGCGTAAGTGTGAGCTGCTTAAAAAGGACTTTTTTGGCTTGCCGTTTTTGTTTGCGGGTCGTTTGCCGTGCTAAAAAGCCTTGGCACAAAGCTTTTTCTTCTGGTGTTTCAGGCTGTAAAGTCGGTAGCGCGACTTTTTCTAACGTGACAAACGTCAAAAAAGCTGTTGCTCCTAAAAAGCGTTCACCTGTATTTAAATGTTCGCCGATGACTTTGGCAAAAACTTCAAGGGATCTCTGACCGATCCCAGTGACATAAGCTTCGATGCAAAGGGAGTCTTGTAAGGCAAAAGGAGCGATAAAGTCAACATCTTCTACTAGACCAGTCACGCATTGAGTTCTAGCGCAGCGACTAGCAGAGATCGAAGCTGTGCCATCAAGTAAACTCAGGAGTCTTCCGCCATAGACTGTTTCGTGTTCATTTAGATCGCTAGCTAAGACGCGGTGACTTGTGACGGCTAAAGTTTGGCGACAAGTTATTGTGTGTGTCATTATTTTTCCCCCTTGAGTTAGAACATGTTAAGTCTATTGTAAACAAAAAGCAGGCTGATTTACAGCCTGCTTCAGAACGTAGACAAACTCTATTCAAATCGGATAGAGTTTGTTTTTTTATGTATTTTTATAACTATATACTTTGAAATATACGAATATAACAGGGTTTTTCCCCAGTATTTTTACCAATTTTTTTAGATTTAGGCACGCAAATATCAACCCAACTTTAGCTAGAATTTTATCAATTCCTACTTCTCGGGCGTATCTCAAGTTGTGATATTCTTTTGCCGAACCAAAATTTCTTTCGATCGTCTCCTTTCGCGCTTCATACTTTAATTTTGAGCCAGTTTGATGCCTGATATCCTCACATTTTTCCATACTATCTTGCCAAACATGACGAGCGATAACTCTTTGATGATTTTTACTTTGTGTACATTTGTGCAGTAAAGGACATTTTTCACAGATTGTAGGATCACTTTTATATTCACGATAACCACTTCGATTAGTTGTGGAGTACATTAAGATTTGATCGCCAGGACATAAATAACAATCATAATATTCATCATAAACAAAATCTTTGGGTCTAAGCGTACCAACTTTGCCCCTTGGGCGTTTATAAGGAAGAATGGGAATTATGCCTTGAGATAGTAAAAAGTGTGCGATCGTGGGTGTTTTATAGCCAGAATCAGCGATAATATATTGTGGGTCGTACTTCCGTACTTTTTCAAATATTTCAGGAAAAAGTTGCGTATCATGGATATTTCCCGCACCGACCACATAAGCTAAGAGCCACCCATTTTTATCACAGGCAGCTTGAACGTTATAGGCAAAAACCTGTTTGTGTTCACCCTTATGAAACCATCCACTATCAGGATCAGTTTTAGATATTTTTACTTGTCTAGTTTTTTTTTAGGTTTTTCTTCTTTTAAGGGTTTCTTTTGATGTTTAGCTCTATCTACATTTATTTCTTTTTCGAGATCTTCACTCATAAATTTTGACTTAGTTTCAATAACTTCAGTAGTATATTTACGGCTGTTAGCAGCAGCTTTCAAATGAGTTCCATCAATAAAGATATCAGTTGTGTCGATAAGATCATTTTCTAAACAGAGTTTCAAAATATGAGCAAAAATAGCTTCTATTACATGGCTTTCAGCAAATCTTCTTTTATAATTTTTACCGTAGGTAGAGAAATGAGGAACAGGATCATTTAAACCTAGTCCTAGAAACCATCGATAAGCGACATTAACTTGAATTTCTTTGATCGTTTGACGCATAGAACGAATACCAAATAGATTTTGGATCAAAGGAATCTTTATGAGTAGTACAGGGTCAAGACTAGGACGACCATTATTTTTACAATAGGAATCTTCGACAAGATCATAAATAAAAGAGAAATCAATAATTTGATCAATTTTACGGAGTAAATGATCTTTTGGGACCAAATCATCTAGAGAAGTACGAGCATATTCACAGCGTTTGAGATTGGGATCACTTTTGTGAAGCATAATGAGCACCTCCGTAACCGTTTTCTTTAATTATACAAAAAAAAGTCACCAGAGCACATACTCTGATGACTTAGTCTACATTCTGAAGCAGGCTGATTTACAGCCTGCTTTTTGTTTACGCTTTGAGACGAAGCGCTCTTTTCTTATGGAAAAAAACTTTCTCTAATTCAGTGATGACTAAAATACTAAAACCGCAAAGAATGGTCAAGATCCATTCACCTAATTGCATCCCAGTCGTGCTAAAAGCATCTTGCATGAAAGGCAGATAGGTCAGCCCTAATTGGAGTACGATCATGAGTAAGATGATCAAAAAGGCTTTTTTATTTGTAAAAGACGCACTTGAAAAAGCAGAAGCATCTGTGCGGATATTGAACAAATAAAAGATCTTGCTAAAGACGATGATGTTGACCATTGCAGTACTTGCGAGCGCACTTGAAGCTCCAGTCTGGATCAAGCCTTCGTAAGCTAAAAGACCAACTAAAGCTATCAAAAGCGAGACGTAGCCAAGTTGGATCAATTCGCGCTTACCTAATAAGCGGCTTGCGCTAGCACGGGGTGGCCGTTTCATCAGATCGCTCGCTCCTGGTTCAAAGATGAACGCAAACTGGATCGTCAAAGCTGAAACTAAGTTGATCCAAAGGAGTTGTGTTGCTTGTAAAGGCATCTCGCGATCAAAGAGGATCGTTAAAAAGATGATCAATCCCTCGGCAAAAGACGTCGGTAAAAGAAAGAGAATGCTCTTTTTGATATTGTCATAGATCCGTCGTCCTTCGCGGATCGCAGTTGTCAGCGTTTGGAAGTTGTCATCTGTCAAGATCATATCGGCTGCTTCTTTTGCTGCGTCTGTCCCTTTGATCCCCATCGCAACACCGATGTCAGCTTTCTTCAAAGCTGGAGCATCATTGACGCCATCGCCTGTCATCGCTGTAACTTTGCCTTTTTGTTGCAAAGCTTCGATGATCTCAAGTTTATTTTCTGGAGTCGTACGGGCAAAGATCTGATTTTCTACAGCGGCCACTTGTTTTTCGGCCGCAGAGAGTTGATCCCATTCTTGACCTGTGATCGCTTGAAGTTTACGCTCGCTCAAACCTAGCTGTTGCCCGATCGCTTTAGCTGTCAGTGGGGCATCACCTGTGATCATTTTTACTTCGACGTGAGCTTTTCGCATCTCGCGTAAAGCAGCGATAACTTCAGGACGAGGTGGATCGATGATCCCAACTAAGCCTAGAAATTTGAAACCTTGTTCTAAATGTTCATGCTCTAATTCTGTGAGTGCTTGATCTGCTGTGATCGCGCCTAAAGCAACGACACGTTTTCCTTGTTTTGCTAAATGATCAGCGCGTGTTTGCCAGAAGCTGCGCTCAAAATTTGGATCTTGTTTTTGGGCAAAGGCAAAGATTTTATCTGGGGCACCTTTCAAATAGATCTTTTTTGTTTGATCGGCGGCCATGACTAAACTAGCAATATAACGGTGCACTGAGTCAAACGGTAAGAGATCGAGTTTTGTCAGTGGTAACTGTTGTTTTTTAGGCAATAATTTGTAATATGCCGTTAAAAAGGCGCCATCGGTCGGTTCGCCGTTGATCTCCCAAGTCCCTTTACTTTGGGTCAACGTTGTATCGTTAGCGAAAAAGCCCGCAGTCAAAAGTTCTTGGAGCTCAGGACTGCGCTTGCTGAGAGGACGGCCTTTTTCAAATAATTCGCCGTAAGGAGCATAACCACTTCCGCTGACAGAAAGATGTTGTTTGGCAAGATAAATATCTGTCAAAGTCATTTCGTTTTTAGTCAGAGTCCCAGTTTTGTCAGTTGCGATCACATCAACAGCCCCTAAAGTTTCAGCTGAAGGTAAGCTTTTGACGATCGCATTTTTATTTTTGGCAAGGTCAGCCACACCTAAGGCTAAAATGACTGAAGTTGTGGCTGGAAGTCCTTCTGGGATCGAACCAACGATCATCGTGACGATCGCTAAAGTCAAAACTGAAAGCGAGTAGCTCTCTAAAAATAACCCTAGGATAAAGAGCAAAATGGCGGCGCTCAAAACACAAAGTGAGACAGTTCTTCCAAGCGCGTTGATGTCACGCATCAATGGTGTTGGACGTGTTTTCGCATTTGAAACAGCTTGTGAGATCTTTCCAAGTTCAGTGTTTTTTCCCGTTGCAACTACGACGCCCAGCCCAGAACCATTGACAACAGTCGTGGAGGAAAAAGCCATATTGAGTTGCTTAGCTAGGGGCAGGTGCGCTTCTGCTAGCTCACAGGCCTCTTTATCAACAGCGTCTGCTTCACCAGTCAAAGCAGATTCTTCGATCCGCAAGTCGGCTGTTTTTAAAAGGCGTAAGTCTGCGGGAACTTGATCGCCTGCTTCTAAATAAACGACATCACCTACGATAAGTTCTTTGGCCTCGATATCTTGGCGTCTTTTATCGCGATAAACAGTTGCTTTTGTCGCCAATAATTCTTTGATCTTTGCTAGAGCATCGGCCGCATTTGCTTCCTGATAGTAGCCGATCACCGCATTGGCGATGATCACAGCGGAGATCACGAGCGCATCGGTATAGTGCTCTAAAAAAAGTGTCAAAGCTGTCGCCAATAACAAAATATAAATGATCATATTATTGAATTGACGGATAAATAGTTGCCATTTAGGTGTCTTTTTAGTCGTTAAAGTGTTTGGACCATCAAGAGCCAACTGTTTGTGAGCTTGAGCACTCGTCAGTCCAGCCAGCGGGTCGTGTTCTTCATATTTTTGGAGTAGTTCTTCTGATTTACTCTGATAAGGTTCCAATTATTTGTGTCTTCCTTTCTAAAAATGAACAATGTAATAGTCAAATTCAAGAAATTATTCACGGTAAATAGCTAAGACCTTATGGGATTGGATCAAAATAAAGCGCGGGGGATGAGAGTCGTCCACTCGTGCAAACCTACCTTTCTATCGAAAAATATATAATTATTTAAGTATATTTTAGCATGAGGTGTATTTTGAGATAGAGCCACATGCCTTAGTTTAAAGGAAACTTAAAATAGCTTAAAAGATCTTGGCGACAAAAGTAACACTTAAAAATAAACACCCGAAAAAATAAAAAATATTTTCTGTTAAACATTCGTGTTTTTATTTAAAAAGCTGATATCAAAGGGTTGGAGTAGCTAAAAAAGGGAACGCCTCTAAAGCAAGGCGCTCCCTCTTTCTTTGGATACATGTAACTAAACAGACCTTTCATCACCGCTTAGCGTTCTTTCACGATCTTCTTTTACATTATCGGTGATCCGTCTGTCTAGCGATCAAAAGGAGATCTAAGTCGCTTGAGTTCTAAAAAATCATCAAGATGAAAACGTTGATATACCAACATTTTATAACGTACGTACAGTGGCTTTATCTCCTTTTCAAGTTTTATTCTACTCGTTTGTATTCTTTTTGTCAACGCTTTCATTCGGGAAAACGCAAAAGTTTACTCGGGTGCGAGATTTTGTTAAAATATGCACGTAATGAAATTATTTTTTGATTAATCGGCTAATTTTGTTATAATCGTTCGTTCTTTTGTTAGGCGGTTGTTCGTTCTTTTTGTTGATCGACCGTTATTTATTTTGCGATTGGTACGTATCTTTTGTAGGAATAGATTATATTTTTTTTATTTTTGAAGATTAAATAAAAATAATAAGGATATTTACAAATCTGATGGAAATAGATATACTAATTGAAGTTTTACAGTCATATCAGTATTGCTATTATTTTTATTGATAAAGAGAGGAGAAATTATCTTGTATTTAGCAATAAATGTTGTAGGTTTAGTGATCTTCTTGGCGATCGGTTACGCTTTTTCAAAGGATCGGCATGCGATCAATTGGCGTGGGGTGCTCACGATGGTCGTGTTCAACTTGGTGATGGCTTGGTTCTTAACGAGCTTTTCGGTCGGACGTGCGATCGTTGAAGGGGCAGCTGCTGGCTTTAACGAATTGATGAAGATCGCGTACGTTGGGATCGAATTTGCGATCCCAAGTATGGTCAAAGTCAAGCAAATGGACTGGTTCGTGCAAGTTCTGCTCCCGATCTTGATGGTCGTTCCATTGTTTGATATTTTGACTTATATCGGTGTTTTACCTTGGATCATCAAATGGATCGGTCGGGGGTTATCTAAACTTACAGGACAACCTAAGTTTGAATCATTCTTTGCGATCGAAATGATGTTTCTTGGGAATACTGAAGCACTTGCTGTTTCTTCCTTACAACTTAAACAGATCAATGCCAAACGTAATTTGACATTGGCGATGATGTCGATGAGCTGTGTGACAGCTTCGATCATCGGTTCTTATACACAGATGATGCCAGGTGAATACATCTTGACGGCTGTGCCAGTTAACGTGATCAACGCCTTAACAGTCGTAGCGATGTTGAACCCAGTCAAAGTTTCTCCTGAAGAAGATACGATCGCAACGATGAAAGGTTCAGCGATGGCTGAAGCTGAGATCGGTGATGTTGATGCTAACGGTAAACCTAAGAAAGAACCTTTCTTCTCCTTCTTAGGTGATTCGATCTTAGGTGCAGGTCGTTTGATCTTGATCATTGCTGCCAACGTTATTGCTTTCGTTGCTTTAGCTGCTTTGATCAACAAGCTTTTAGGTTTGATCAATCCATGGCTTTCATTAGAACATTTACTTGGGATCGTGATGTATCCATTTGCATGGTTGATGGGTCTTCCAGCAGGTGAAGCCTTCCAATTCTCACAATATATGGGGATGAAGTTAGTTACAAATGAATTTGTTGTTATGGGTCAAGTGACTGACACGATCAAAGATTTTGCTCCACACTATAAAGCAGTCTTGACAGTCTTTGTAACTTCTTTTGCGAACTTCTCGACCGTTGGGATGATCATCGGCTGTTTCAAAGGGATCGTTGACCGTGAAAAGAACGATCTTATCTCGAAGAACGTAGGCTACATGTTGCTTTCCGGGATCTTAGTTTCCTTACTATCAGCAGCAATGGTCGGCTTGTTCGTTTGGTAAAAATATAATAGCACTCAAAAATGATCTCAAGTGCAAACTTGAGATCATTTTTTTAGTCTAAAAGAAATCGTCATTCAAAATACCTGATCTTATATATGAAAAAACAGTTTAGGCCTCTGACCTAAACTGTTTTTTAGTGCAAGATGAGCAAGGCTAGTAAGGCTAAGAGCGCAGGTGAACCTTGTGCTAATAAGATCTTAGGATTTTTAGCGCTCAACCAGCCGTAGATCGCTGCAACGACGACAAAACAAACAAACATCAAGCTTGCACTGTATTGGGCATTACTTGGTAAAACAAAACGACTAAGCAAGAGCCCAGCTCCGATAAAACCGTTATAAAGCCCTTGATTGGCCATAGCAACCCGAGCTTCAGGCATTTCTAAATATTCTTTTCTGAGTCCAAAGATCTCATGGAGCTTTTCATTAGAAGCAAACATCTCAAGTCCCATGATGTAAAGTGCTTCTAAAGCTACAACAAAAAGTAAGATCGTTGAGAACAATGACATAGTAAGATTCCTTTCTGGCTTTAATTTTTTAGCGAATATAAAGCATTCGTATTATAACTTGATTTCGCACAATAAATCTACCTTTTCTCAAAAAGAATTGTAAATGCCGTGGTTAAGTGCGTATTAAAGATGATATAATACTTACAAGCTCGTATGATCGAGCATACTAGTAATAAGTTATGGTGCCAAAAAAAGGATGTGACCAACTGAAATGAAGGCCAATGTTTTGATCAGTCAAGATCTGTCTTGTGTGGGTCAGGTTTCGATGAGCGTTGCGCTACCCTTGCTAAGTGCTGTCGACCTTCGACCTGATGTTTTGCCGACTGCGCTGTTATCAACGCACACCGGCGGATTTGGTGAAAATACCTACTTAGATCTTTCCTCTGAAATGTCACGCATTCTCCAGCATTGGCAAACATTAGAGCTCTCGTTTTCGGCCGTTTATCTGGGATATTTAGGGCTAAGACCGCTCGAAGTCATTTTAGCAAACATCAACTATTTAAAGACACCAGAAACGCTTTTGTTAGTCGATCCAGTTATGGCCGATGATGGTAAACTTTATAAAGGGTTCGATGCTGATTATGTCACTCAAATGAAAAAATTGCTCAAGCATGCGACAGTTGCAACACCTAATTTAACAGAAGCCCAACTCCTTTTAGATGAGGCTTTGACTACTTCTCCAGTTGCACTTGACCAAGCTGAGCAACTCTTACTGCGATTAGTTGACTGTTTTAGTTTAGAACAAGCACTTTTGACTGGGATAAAAAGTGCAGATAAAGTGATCGTTGTCGGTTATGATCATGGAAAACTCTGGTATGAAGCCCGCCCAAGATCAGCTGGGAATTATTTTGGGACGGGAGATATTTTTGCGAGTGTTTTACTGGCTGGCATGCTCAAAGGACAAGATCTGCGGGCAGCGACTAAGATCGCAATGGATTTTATCACCCTTGCGATCCGCCTCACACCTCAGCCACGAGATGCCCGTTTTGGAGTCGACTATGCAGCTGCGTTACCTTATTTGCTAGAAAAGCTATGATTTTTTGAAGGGGGATATAATATGTTGCGTGACCAGCAAAATACATTGCGTGGTGTCATTTTGACCGGTCTTTTTGCCGCGATCATTTATATCGGTATTTGGATGTTGCGGATCCCGATCCCTGCGATGGTCGGACGTCCGTTCATTCATTTTGGTAATACTTTGACAGTTACGGCGATCCTTTTTTTAGGAAGACGCAATGGTATGCTGGCGGGGATCATCGGCTTGGGAGGCTTTGATATCTTGAATGGATATTTAGCTGTTTCTTGGCTGACGATGCTTGAAGTCGTTGTTGTAGCTTTGATAATTTCCGGACTTTTCAAAGCTTTTTCATATGATGATAGTAAGAAAAACATTGCAATTTTAGCGATCGCTGCAGGGATCACTAAGATCGTAACTTCCTACTTCGCTTCGATCATTGAGGCATTGATGGTCGGGACAGGCTTTAAGGTAGCTGCTGTAGCGGCTTTCTTTAGCCTCCCCGCAACTGTGATCAATGCGATCTCAACGGCGATCTGCGCACCGATTTTATATTTCGTAGTAAAAAGGATCTACACTTTGGTGCAACAGCGCCAAACATAAAGTATAACAACTGAATTTGACAAAATACCGCTTGAGCTGACTTAGCTTTAGAGCGGTATTTTAGTATTTAGAAAGTTGAAAAAAAGCTTGTACTAGGTTTTAAACTTTGTTATAATGTTTTTTGTTGATAAAACGGGTGGTTAGCTCAGCTGGCAGAGCAACGGACTCTTAATCCGTGGGTCCAGGGTTCGATCCCCTGACCACCCATCGGTACTTAGTTTGAAGTATCTTTTAGAAAAGCTTGCTTTTCATATTTGTTTTTGTTATAGTATTATTCGTTGATGAAATGGGTGGTTAGCTCAGCTGGCAGAGCAACGGACTCTTAATCCGTGGGTCCAGGGTTCGATCCCCTGACCACCCATCAGAGATTTACTAACAGCGATCACAGATCTTGCTCTGTGGTCGCTGTTTTTTTACCATTAAGCACATATTGGACCAAGAGGACCTTTGAATGTAGTACAATAAGAATGATGTCATGATAGTTTAAACGGTCTCATGGCATGTAAAAAGTAAGAGGATCAGACTAAAGAGGAATTTATATCATGAAAAAGATTTTAGTAGTTGATGATGAAAAGCCGATCTTAGACATCATCAAATTCAATTTAAATAAAGAAGGTTATGAAGTATTTACCGCTGAAGACGGTCAAGAAGCATTGGAAAAAGTTGAAGAAGTCTTACCTGATCTAGTGATCTTAGATCTGATGTTACCTAAGATCGATGGTTTGGAAGTGGCGCGTGAGATCCGCAAAAAATATGAGATGCCGATCATCATGGTCACAGCTAAAGATACTGAATTAGATAAAGTTTTAGGTTTGGAAATGGGGGCTGATGATTATGTTACAAAGCCATTTTCAAATCGTGAATTAGTCGCGCGTGTCAAAGCTAACTTGCGCCGCCAAGCGACAGTTGCTGCAAATACACCAAGCGAAGAAGATGAGAAGAGCAGTGATATCACGATCGGAAATCTAACGATCCACCCTGAAGCTTATGTCGTTTCAAAAGATGGTGAAAATATCGAACTGACTCATCGTGAATTTGAATTGCTATATTATTTAGCAAAACATTTGGGCCAAGTGATGACACGGGAACATTTGCTCCAAACTGTCTGGGGTTATGATTATTTTGGTGATGTGCGCACTGTCGATGTGACTGTCCGGCGTCTACGCGAAAAGATCGAGGATACACCAAGTCGTCCAACTTGGCTTGTGACGCGCCGTGGTGTCGGTTATTATTTGCGTAACCCTGAAGCAGAATAAGGATAAGAAGCGCGGCAGATGAATAAGAAATTACATTTTTTCCAATCGATCCATTTTAAGATCGCACTTGTCTTTGCGCTTTTGTTATTTATCACTTTTCAGATCGTCGGAGCTGTTTTCATCCAACGTTTGAAAAGCGAGAACTTAAAGCAGTTCAAGCAAAATATCGAGATCCCAGCATATGTCAATAATATGCTGGTGACGCAGTTGAATGAAGCTGATACTGCTAAGGCTAACGACAAGATCAAGACGATCTTAGATGATATCAATAATAATAATATCTCCGATATTCAAGTCGTTGATGCTAAAGGGGTGATCCGGGGCGAAAATAATGTCAATAATCGCTCGATGATCGGGCAAAAGGTGACGAACACAAATATCACCCAAGTTTTATATAGTGGTCGGACCTTTACCCAGACGATGTATAACGAACGCGATAATCATCGGTACTATATTTCGATCACCCCGCTTTTCAATGCTTCGGGAAATAATAATACGGTGGTCGGTGCGATCTATGTGCGGGCCAATTTAGAAAACGTGTATGATTCCGTCAATAGTGTGACGGTGATCTTTATTACGGCTGCTTTGATCGCGACTGGGATCGGGCTAGCCCTTGCGATCTTTGTCTCAAGTGCGATCACGCGACCGATCGACGAGATGAAAAAGCAGACGGCTCGGATCGCGCGGGGAGACTATTCAGGACAAGTCCACGTTTATGGTCAAGATGAGTTAGGACAGTTAGCTCAAGCAGTCAATAATCTCTCAGCCCGCGTCGAAGAAGCTCAAGAGGCGACCGAGTCAGAACGGCGCCGCTTAGACCTGATCTTAGCCCATATGTCAGATGGGGTGATCGCGACCGATCGAGGTGGTAAGATCACGATCATAAATGAAATGGCATGTGAAGCGTTAGAAGTTTCGGCGACTGAAGTTACTGGACGTTCGATCTTAGATGTCTTGAATATTCGTGATCAGTATTCGATCCGTGAATTACTCGAAAGTCAAGATGAGATCATCTTAGAAGATCTAGATACGATGCGTGATCAGATCTTGAATGCTAATTTTTCGTTGATCCAACGGCGTTCAGGTTTTATCATCGGGATCGTTTGTGTTTTACATGATATTACTGAACAGCAAAAGATCGACCGTGAACGCCGGCAATTTGTTTCGAACGTGTCACATGAGTTGCGGACGCCCTTGACGAGTATGCGCAGCTACATCGAAGCGTTGAATGAAGGGGCTTGGCAAGATCCTGAGATCGCACCAGCCTTTTTGAAAGTAACTCAAGAAGAAACTGACCGAATGATCCGCATGATCAACGATCTTTTGAGCCTTTCACGGATGGATCTGGGTAAAGTTGAACTAGAACTTGAACTAGTCAATTTGAATGAACTTTTCAATTATATTTTAGATCGCTTTGATATGATGCTTGAAAAAGACAGTAATGATACGCGAGAAGTAACTAAAAATTATACGATCAAGCGTGATTTTACAGATAAAGATCTTTGGGTCGAAGTAGATACTGATAAGATCATTCAAGTCGTTGATAATATTATGAATAATGCGATCAAGTACTCACCAGATGGTGGAGTGATCACTTGTCGGCTTTTGGAGACACATAACCATGTGATCATGAGCATCACTGATCAAGGATTAGGGATTCCTAAAAAAGAGCTTGCACATATCTTTGAGCGTTTTTATCGCGTTGATAAGGCGCGTTCACGTGCACAAGGAGGGACTGGACTTGGTCTTGCGATCTCAAAAGAAGTGATCGAGATGCATCGTGGTCGGATCTGGGTCGACAGTACCGAAGGCAAGGGGTCGACATTTTATATCTCATTGCCATACGAAGAATATGGGGAAGGAGATCTCTGGGATGAAGAGTAGATTTAGTGGCTGGTTTGTTCATATTTTATTGATCATCGTCGTTTTGATCAGTGTTATTTTTACGGCTTTGATCTGGATCACCCCCAGTTATTTGCAGCGCTTGACTGGAGTGACGACAGCTAAACGCGAACGAATCGTAGACGATAGTACGACAGCAGATAAAGTTAAATTGGCTGATATCTATCGTCCTGTTTCAGTCGGACTAAATGAAAGAAACAAAACGATGCAGTTGATGAGCAACCAAGTCGATGTCGTAGCAACAACGTTAGAAGCTCTTGCTAAAGTACGCTTTTCAAATATTGAGGATCCACGATCACTTAGTAAGCAAGAATACTTGAACTATTTGAAAAAAGACCAGCTCTTGCTTTTGAACTATGGTGATAAAACGTCTTTTGGAGCGATCAAAAGTTTATTAACTGAAACCCCAAAAGACAAGACATATACGTTTGAGCATATCGCCCTTGATCTGAAAGGAAAGCAGGTCTATTTTTTAAATGATGACCAGACGGAAGTTTATACTGCTAAATTAGGTAAGGGTGATCTGACGCAAGTCGAAAAACTCAAAACTAACGAAAATATCAAGCGAGTCCCAGTCACTTATCGTTATAAAAATGATGATCTTTTACAATACTATGATGAAGCGCTCAGTGTCCCACGTTATAGCTATTTGTATAACCGGGAAAATATCGGTATGTATGTGACACGTTTGTTAGGAACTGAAAAAAGTAACCCAGCTTCACTGACAACGCGGGAACAAGGTGAACAAACAACATATACAGATGATTCAGGGCAAAAATTGAGTGTCAACAATAAGACTGGATTGATCACATATACAGATTATTTGACTGATGATACGGCACGACAAAATTGGACTTGGAACAGTTATTTGACCAATGCTTTTAGCGACCTAGAACAGTTAGGCGCTAATTTGAATGACGTAAAATATTCTGAATTTGATGAGCAAGAGAAAAATGTCATCTATCGGAGCTATATCGATGGTTTTCCAGTGATTTCCGATCGTGATTTTGGAACTTACCAGATCCAAAATCGTGTGCGCAACAAGAAGATCGTTTTTTCACAATGCAGTCTGCAAGTTCCGGTGCCGGCTGCAGGCAAAGCAGTTACGTTACCAGCTACAAAAGATGTCGTTAAAGAACTCGAAGCTTCGCAACAAGTTGAGGTCCCAAAGATCAGTGGGATCCAGATCGGATATAGCGTTTCGCAAAATAGTACAGCTTCGTTAGTGATCGATCTGACCCCAACTTATTTTGTTAAATATAATAATGTCTGGATCAACTATGAAGATCTGATCAACGGTAAAAAGGTGGAGGGGTAAGAAATGAATTTTAAACGGATCGAATGGATCTTTGTCATTGCTTTTATCGCTTTAGATATCTTTTTATTGAGTGTTTATATTACTCAAAATGATACGATCGATCAACGAACGACTTCATTTTCAAGTAATGCATCGGTTTCAGTTTTAAAAGGGATCAAAAATGATCAGATCAATTATGGTAAACTTTCAGATAAAGCACGTTTTGGTTACTATGTCTCAAGTTCAAATTCTAATATTTTACGGGATAAAGCCGAAGAGTTGCGCTATAGTTGGGAATATTCAAATCGCAGGTTGACGGTCGATTTTACAAGTGGGGTCAAAGTCGCTGATCCTGAAAAGCCTAATGCAACGATCGATGAATTATTAAGTGATTCACAAGTTGTTTTATTTGGGAAAGAATATACTTATAATCAAGCCTTATCAACTAAAAATGTTGTTGTCTACACCCAAACGATCTATGGTGAACCAGTTTTTTCAAGTGATGGGCAACTCCGCTTTAGCCTAAAAAATGGCTATATTACGGGTTATTCCCAAGGTTATATGGATGATATCAAGATCTTACGGGAAAGAAAAGAAACGATCAGTCAACAACGAGCGTTGATCTGGTTATATCAATATAATAAGTTACCCTCTAACTCACAAGTTTTATGGTGCCATATGGGATATACGCGTTTATTAGCTGTCAATAATAGTATGGTCTATACGCCAACTTGGAACTTTTGTATCAAAAATAACACGACTGGCAATATCCAATACCGACGGATCAATGCTTTCAACGGTAATGTGATGGATGAAACGATCAGTGTTAAATAGCAGAAGGGGGCTGGGAAAAAACTCAGTTCTAATAAAGAAAGAGGCTCACGTCGAATTTTTTCAACGTGAGCCTTTTCATATGATCGATCTCTTGCTAATATTAAGTTGTCCAAAAATAATAAAGGAGAGACCTACCATGTATAAAAATTATAACACATCTGAATTAGAATTGGATATCACTTATTCAATGAAATTACCTGCTGATCATATTGCTGTTTTGATCAGTCATTTTGTTGATTCGATCCCCCAAGATATTCTTTTAGAGGACACTTCACATACCGGTCGTCCAGCTTTTCATCCAGCTATGCTTTTAAAAATGACTTTATTTGCTTACCATGAATCCGTCTTTTCTGGTAGAAAGATCGCTAAATTGAATCAATACTATCTTCCAATGATGTGGTTAAGCGGAAATACTTCTGTTAGTTATAAGACTATCAATAACTTCCGGTCAAGTGATCATGCTAAAGAAATCATCGAAAAAGCCTTTGTGCTGTTTACCTTGCTTCTATCTAAAAATGGTATGTTAGATGCCGATGAAGCTTTATTTATTGATGGTACTAAATTAGAAGCTGATGCTAATCGCTATAGTTTTACCTGGAAAAATGCTTCTGATAAGTTTGAAAAGTCGCTTGATGAAAGAGTAGCTAAGACCTATGACGAGCTGATCCAACACCAAGTTGATATCGCTATTTCAAAAGATATGCTGGGGTCCAGTGATGCGATAAAGGAGCTTATTAAGGGGACCGATCTTAAATTAGATGCGATTGAAGAAGATATCGCTACTGAACCTAAAGTCATAAAAGGTGGTTCAAAAAATAAGCGAGCTCGTCGAAGACTAAAAAGCATCAAACGCAAACTCCAAACTGATCTTCTGCCAAGAAAAGAAAGATACGAACGTAATAGGAAGATCTTTCAGGGACGAAATAGCTTCTCAAAAACAGATAATGACGCTACTTTTATGCGTTTAAAGGAAGATCATATGAAAAATGGGCAACTAAAGCCTGCTTACAATTTACAGATCGCGACTAGCGGTCGCTTTGTCCTACATTATGATATATTTCCTAACCCAACGGACACACGGACATTAGTGCCATTTTTAAAATCTTTTACTAACTTAGAACTATTCAAATATATAGTGGCGGACGCTGGATATGGGAATGAAGCTAACTATCAGGCTGTTACTGATATGTTTGAAAAAATTCCCTTGATGCCCTATCCAATGTATCAAAAAGAACAGAGTCGCAAATACAAAAAAGATCCACGCAATATCAAAAATTGGACATATCATGCAGAAGATGATTATTATACAGATCCTGACGGTGTAGTATTTAAGTTTCAAAGATACAGTTCAAGTGTGGACAAATATGGATTCAAAAGAAACTTTAAAGTTTACGTAGCTGATGTTTTCCAGGCCACTAAAGAACTTGAAAACTTAGCTAAGACACCTAAGGGCTATCAGCGAACTAAAGCCATAAATTATAACTGGGAATTTTTTAAAAATAGTGCCGCAGAAGACCTTTCAAGTGAAAAGGGTTCAAAGATCTACGCGAGAAGACGTACAGATGTTGAAACCATTTTCGGAGATATGAAGGGTAATTTTGGCGTACGCCGAGTACATGTTAGAGGAGAGAAAGCAGTTCGAAATGAGATCGGACTGATACTTTTGACGATCAATATATCAAAATTATGGCACCTATTCAAAGAAATAGGGGGAGGATTTTTGAAAAAACGATCCGAAAACAAGCATAAAAGAAAAATACCTGATCAAATTTCTCAAAAACGAGATTTGATCAGGTATTTTTAGTTCAGGCTAGTAGTTTTTTCCCAGCCCCTTTTGTTTAGTTTCAAAAAGTGCTATATTAATAATAGCGATTTTTAGAAAGGAAATCTTAGATGGGACAAGAGCAAACAAAATCTGATGGCTTAAAAGTCAGTGTGTTAGCTAGTGGAAGTAGTGGAAATGCGACTTATATCGAAACGCCACACCAAAAGATCTTAGTTGACGCAGGATTGTCTGGCAAAAAGATCGAAGCTTTGATGAATTCGATCGGTAAAACGGTAGCGGATGTTGATAAGATCTTAGTGACACATGAACACGGCGATCATAGTTTAGGTGTGGGTGTTTTAGCGCGGCGGTATGGTCTAGATGTTTATGCTAATGAAGCTACTTGGGAAGCTTTAACGCCTAAGATCGGTAAGTTAAGACCAGAACAAAAGCATGTTTTCGCCCGCGACAGTGAAAAAGTTTTTGCTGATCTAGAAGTCCAGAGTTTTGGCGTATCACATGATGCGGCTGATCCACAATTTTATCTTGTTCAACACGCTAATAAGACTTTTGCGATCGTGACGGATGTGGGTTATGTCTCTGAAAAGATCGCTGGGATCGTGAAAAATGCTGACGGTTATTTATTTGAATGTAATCATGATACTGAGATGTTACGTGCAGGGAGTTATCCATGGTCTTTGAAGCAACGGATCTTAGGCGATCGGGGACATCTCTCAAATGAAGACAGTGCAGAAGCTTTAGTGCAGATCTTAGGTGCACGGACAAAGCGGATATACTTAGGACATTTGAGTCAAGAAAATAACGTTAAGCAGTTAGCGCATTTGACAGTAGCTAACTACTTGAAAGAACACGACTTAGGTGTTGATCACGATTTCCTTCTCTGTGATACTGATCCTAGTCAAGCGACAGCGTTAAGTGTCTTTTAAATTTAAAAATAATTTAAAGTTAATTAGGATTATGGATATTTTAGGTAAAAAAGAGCTATTATAATAGCTATATATCGACTTAAGAGGTGAACTTGATGAGTAAAGATGAAAAATTTGATGGTGAATTCAAAGCAAATGACAGTATGCAAGCACCACAAAGAAAAGCACCTAAAAATGGTCTAGGTAAGATCGTTTTAGTAGGACTCGTTTCAGGGCTTGTCGGTGGTGGCCTAGCTGTTGGTGGTTATAATTATTATCAAGACCATGCGTCTTCACAGTTAGCTAGCAATTCACAAGGTGTGACCTCGACAAGTAACGTTAAAGTCAACGTTAGTACTCAAACGACAACAGCTTTTAATAAAGTCAAAGATGCTGTTGTTTCGGTCGAAGCCTACTCAGAGCAACAATCCAGCTCTTCTTTAGAAGAATTATTTGGTCAAAGCAGTAGTTCGAGCCAAAGTCAGACTGCGACAAGTGAAGGCTCAGGTGTGATCTATAAAAAGAGTGGGAATACTGCATATGTTGTTACAAATAACCACGTGATCTCTGGTGCAAATAAAGTTGAAGTCTTATTGAGCAACGGAAAGAAACTTTCAGCAACAGTCGTAGGGCATGATGCTGTTACAGACTTAGCTGTCTTAAAGATCAGTGCAAACGATGTTAAACAAGTTGCAAGTTTTGGCAATTCAGATGATATCAAAGTAGGGGAGACGGCGCTTGCGATCGGTTCGCCACTAGGTTCTGAATATGCTACTTCTTTGACGCAAGGGATCATTTCTGCTAAAAGCCGGACGATCGATGTAACGAATAGTAATGGTGTCACGACTGGGCAAGCAACTGTTATCCAAACTGACGCAGCGATCAATCCAGGGAACTCTGGGGGAGCGTTAGTCAACCTTGCGGGGCAAGTTATCGGGATCAACTCGATGAAACTTTCTAGTTCTGGTTCAAGCTCAGCGACTGTTGAAGGGATGGGCTTTGCGATCCCAAGTAATGAAGTCGTTTCGGTGATCAATGAATTAGTTAAAAATGGGAAGATCAAGCGACCGGCTTTAGGGATCTCGTTAGTTGACCTTGATTATATTTCTGAAAGTGCACGCAAGAGCACTTTGAAATTACCAACAGATGTTACAAGTGGTGTCGTTGTGATGAAGATCGAAGATAACTCCCCGCTAAAAGATAGTGGGATCGCCAAATATGATGTGATCACCTCGATCGGGGGGACTAAAGTCACTGATCTAGCAACTTTACGCCAAGCTCTTTACAAACATAGCATCGGGGATACAGTTGAAGTCGGCTACTATCACGAAGGAAAAGAACAAAAGACAAAAGTTAAATTGACACTTGAAGCTGATGATTCGAATACAACAACTTCATCAAATGAGAATTCAGATCAAGGTGAATAGATGAGCTAAAAAAGAGTAAGAGTGCTGTTAAGGACTCTTACTCTTTTTTATTGACGTGACTTTTTAACTTGTGCATAATAATACATATTTGAAGTCAATAAAATTCTCCCCATAAATATGGGGGATATCTGAAGAATAAGTTCAATATCTTGTGGTCCACTCTGTGGAAATGTGGATAACTTTGTGGATAACTTGTGGAAAAAGGAGAAAAAAGATGAATATTAAGATCGTTTGTGTGGGAAAACTCAAAGAAAAGTATTTAAAGCAAGGGATCGCAGAATACGCGAAGCGCCTCAGTAAATTTTGTAAATTTGAGATCATTGAAGTTCCTGATGAAAAAGCTCCAGAAAAGCTAAGTCCCGCTGAAATGGAAGGCGTCAAAGTCAAAGAAGGTGAGCGGATCTTGCATAAGATCAAAGATAAAGAGTATGTTTATGCATTAGCTATCGAGGGAAAGGAACGCTCTTCAGAAGAATTTTCCAAAGAACTCACGCAGCTGATGACGTACGGTCATAGTGATCTGACTTTTGTGATCGGAGGTTCGTTAGGTTTGAGTCCAGCTGTTTTAAAAAGAGCTCAAACTAAGATCTCATTTGGACGTTTTACGCTTCCACATCAGTTGATGCGCCTAGTTTTAACAGAGCAGATCTATCGTGCATTTATGATCGAACAAGGAAGTCCATATCATAAGTGACTAAAACGAGTAACTTTTTAGTTAAAAATTTTTCATATTATATAAGAGTGATCTGAGAAGACGATCTTATTTCAAATAAAAAATGCTATGGCCAAAAGCTTCGTAGTAGACGTATAGCCAGTACTCTTTCGAGAGCTGTTCGGGTCAAATTTATCAAAGATCATGCCACCTGCTTCTTTGTATTTATAAAATGTCTTGTTATAATTAAGAAGTAATTTAAGGATGTGTTGTAGATTATGAGAATTTTTGAACAGATAAGTATGGAATTGCGGGATCTTACATGTATTTTGCAACCGATCGTCTTTTTTCCACAAGACGGTACTAAAAAAGTGGTCAGTTATGAGCTTTTGATCCGTTCAAAAAAAACAGGACGTTTACCAAGGCAGTTACTCGAACTTGTTTTGAATGATGAGCTGGCAAATAAACTTTTTTTAAACTGGCAAGAAGCTGAATTGAAAAGACGATTACAAGCCGATCCAAACTTAAAGATCTGTTTGAATCTAGCGCCACAACAATTGTGTTTTACAGCTACGTGGAAATTCTTAAATCGACTCAAATCATTACGAAAACAACTTATTTTAGAGATCACTGAAGAACCGATCTTTTTAAATTCAGCAACGATCACCCGTTTTTTAAAAGGTTTTGAAAGTCTCGGCTATGTAATGGTCTTAGATGATGTCGGAACAGGGATAAATCGTTACGGGATGATCGAACATTATAGCATGAGCCAAAATTTATTAGCGCTCAAACTTTCACTGCTCAAGTTAGCCCCCCTTTCAGAAGCAACTAAACTGAAGGTCATTCAGAAGTATCGCGCTTATTGTGAAAAAAAGGAGCTGATGTTAGTCATCGAAGGTGTTGAAGATGATCAGCTCGTTCAAACTTTAAAAGAGTTACGTTGCCTTCAGCAAGGAAACTTTTGGCCGATAGTAACATAAATGTTTTGCACTATTTTTAATCTGAATGTATTTCTACTACAATGTAGAGCGTATCTATATTTTTGATAGTAGGTGAGCATTGGTGTACGAATTTCTTATTATGACAATTGTTTTACCAACGATCATCGCAAGTATTTTTTTAGGGAAATTGGCTTTCCACGATTTTTTGCTTAAATATGAGCTTGGGTGGGTGGCGTATCCAGTATCGGCCGCTGTATATTTGATCCAAGAGTATTTTATTTTAAAATTCTCCCTTTCAACCTTGGGATATGTTTATTTTCAATATATGATCGCGATGACCGTTTTTTTTATGGGAAGAAAATACTTTGGAACGACTTTACTGGCGCTAACGCCTCTGACGATCGTGATATTTTTGTATGCTGAACAATTGATCAAATTTAATGTTATCGCTAATTTTGTGTTAGAAACGTTTATTTTATTTATTCTATGCTATGTAACAAAGGCTTTGACCAGAAGTTACTTAGGCTTTGCGCTTACTTTTATCACATTGACGCTACTAGCGCCTGTGATCGAATGGAGCCTTTATGGTTTAGAGACTGAGATCGATTTTTCAACTTTAGCATGGTTAGGCCTAGGGACCTTTACGTTGCTCTTATTTGATAATCTTTACCATCAATACATGCGCTCACAGGAAAATAAATATGCTCAGATCGAATATAGTAGTACGCATGATGGTTTGACTGATCTGTTGAATTACACTGCTTTTCATGAGCATCTCGAACAACAAAAACATTTTCCCACGATCTGTGCGCTTGATCTTGACCATTTTAAACAAATAAATGATACTTATGGTCATTTAGAGGGGAACGAAGCTTTGCGCTATTTCGCTAATTTTTTACGTGAAAATTGTCGGAGGTATTTTGGACAAAGTTGTAAAGTTTACCGTTTTGGTGGCGAAGAATTTTGTGTTTTGATCGAAGAAGAAGTTCTTCAAACGTGTTGGGAGTTCTTTAACGAACTTGAGACTAAATTACAACAAACGCCGTTTATAACTGAAGATAAACAAGCGATCAAATTGAGTTTTTCATGTGGGATCGCTCATGCGACGGCGACACATGCTGTGCAAGAAGCTTTACATCAAGCTGATATGGCACTGTATAACGCTAAAAAACAAGGGCGTGGTCGGATCTGTTTAGCTACTGCTTTGTAAAAAACTAAAGACCTCACTTAAGTTAGTTTGACTTTAACTTAAGTGAGGTCTTTGTCATTTTATCCAGGCAAAAGATCTATTTAAAATTTGCCAAGTATTAGTGAGTGAAAGCGAACCTAGGAGCAAGAAGAGGGGAAGGAATTGGATCAAGTACCGCGACCGCCCACCTTCAAAAATAAGTAGATAGATAAAGCCGCCAAGGATCGCTAATTTTAACATGACGATCAAAGGCGTAGGAGCTTTGAAATTACGTCCAAGCGTAATGATCAGCAGTAAGAATAACCAAAAGCTTTGTGCCAAATAACGAAAATCGCCTAAGTAACGACCTTTAGGATAAACAAATTGCTGAAAGAAGCCATGGGGCCTTTTGGTAGCCGCTTGCCCTTTGATAAAATGGCCTTCGAGCAACCAACTAAAAGTTCCGTCGGCAGTGTTACGTTGCTGTTTGAAAAATAAAAAGCGTAAATAACCAAAGAAACCTTTTTTATGTAGCTGTTGTTTGATGATCTTTTTCGAATAAGTAACACGAGCTTTTCTGTCAGGTAATTTGGCCATCTCCAAAGCTTGTTTTGGATCGTAACCACCAGTTCCAGTCATCCCCATACTGATAAAATGGATCGGGGGGATCGTTTTATCGGGATAAAGCGCAATGTAAGTCTGCTGTTTGAGCGCATGATCTGTGTAGGAACAACTAAGGCCAGTTCCTAAAATAACTAGACTAAGACAAGCCAAAAAAAGTTTTAGGTGAGCTGGTCTTTTAGCCACTGCAAATAAAAGTTCACTAAGGACCATAGCAATGAGGGGGATCACAGCTGAAGGCTTGATAAAGTAGAGCGGAGCGACTGTTACGCCTAAGCAAACTGCAAAAAAGAGCCGTCCTGTTTTTAAAGAACTATGGAAAGTCAAAATATAGCACAAGATCACTAAAGAGACTAGCGGTAAGACCCAAATATCGGAATAAGCAACGACTGACATCGGGAAAACAAAAAGCCAGAGTGCTTGAATGTATAAAATAGCTGGTAACTTTGTCCGATCATAGACCCAAACTGAAAGGAGATTTAACCAAGCGCTACAAAAAGTCAAGAAGACAGAACAACTGGCAAAGAAAAACCATGAATGCGTGCCAAAGATCTGACTTAACTTATGCATGATCAGGAGCAAAAAAAGATTATTTGTATTTGAACTAAAATAGCCGATCAATTCACGGTCAGTTGGATCTATTACGGCACTGTGCAAAGCCGTGACGTCAAAACCAAATGCTGGATGAACAGCAAATAAAAAGGCGAGTTGCCATAAAAGCGCTAAAATAAAGAGTCCACTTGAGCAGAGCAGGGCATGCGTAATAAAGAGGCGCTGCAATAAAGTTCGAAATTTAGAACTAGCCCAACAACCCCAGAAAAGACCGAGGAGACACCCTAAAAAAAGTAAGGTGATGTGAGTCGTTTTCGCGCCAAGTGTTTGTGGAGTCTGAGTCTCCCCTAAAGTAAAATTAGGTGAAACTAATGCAAAATACGTCGTTAAAAAGATAAAAATAGTGAAGATCCAATTGATACTAGTTTTAGTTTTAGCAAAAAGCTTCAAACGCATTATTCGCGATCCTTTCTCGTGATCACACAACTTCTTGTTGGTGATTCAGAAACTTCTAAAGTTGCCAATTGGCAAGATAATTCGTTTAAAGAACGATCAAATTCATTAAATAGATGATCGGTAAAATTTTCTAAAGTTGGATTGAGCTTGTCAAATGGTGGGATCGAATTCAACTCTTGTTGTGAAAAAGGCTCTAAAATACGTAGGAGCCGTTCTTCGATCGCAGTAAAACGGTAAGCAGGAAAAGCGTCTTGCTTGAAAGTTGAGATCTGAGCGATGATCTCCCAAGTATGGATATGTGTTTGTCCAGTACTGTCTTCCCAGCGGATCGCATGTCCTGCGTTTAAATAATTTGTGATCTTAAAAAAATATTTTTTATTCATGTTGATCCTTCCTTTGAGCTAAATGTTTAAGATCTTTTTTGACGATAGTGGTCACTTGTGACCATTCACTTGAAAATTCTTGAGCGCGCCACTTAGCTGGGAAAGTGATCGAATTGATGATCCCAAGCAAGCGGATCAAAGCACAAAGTAGATTATAAAAAGGGATCGTCAAACAACACCAGGCTTTGTGGCGGAGATATGTTTTTTCTTTTGGAAAATCGCGCAAAAAATGGAGGGCGATCAAGAGATTCAAAAACTCGTTAAAAATATATAACAAGTATAATAAGCCTAGTGAGCATGCTAAAAGCAATGGCGAATAGCCTAGGTAGACTAAGACGAATAACCCAAAGACCCAAATGATCCGACAAAAAATAAAGGTGTGGTCGATCATCATCTTACGGATCATAAAATTGCTGAAAAAAGTTTTTAGATCAGCATTTTCTTGCATGAATGCTTGGGCCGTCTCGATCTGGCCCCGTTGCCACCGTTGCCGTTGTAAATAAAGGGCGGCTAAGCTTTCAACTGGTTCAGCGTAAAAGATCGCATTTGGACAGAGGACGATCTTTCCTTTGAGCTTGGTTCGGATCTGAAAGGTGATCTCAGTATCTTCGCCAACTGTTTGTGGATTATATAAAAAAGTTTGAAAGAGCGTTTCTTTGCGAAAAGCTGAAAAAGCCCCTGAAAGAGTGAACAGCTGATTTTTAGCACTTTCGATCTGCCGACCAGTTAGAAAAGCGCGTGTATATTCAAAATATTCATTAGCCTGTAAAAAACGCAATTTCCAGCTCTTAGTTTGTTTGATCAATTCTTTATTGATCAAGATCGTCCCCGTCAAAGCTAAGATCTGGGCATCATTTTCAAACCGGGTAACGATATTTAAAAGCGCATTTTTTTCAAGAAAACCATCGCTGTCGATATTTAAAATGTATTTTCCGCGTGCATTGTAGATCGCAGCGTTCAAGGCCCGCGCTTTGCCAGGATCAGTCTCGAGCCACTGAAGATTCAAACGATTGAAATCATGACGCGCTCGCTCAAAGACCGCAAAACTTTGATCAGTGCTGTGATTATTAGCTACGATGATCTGCATCGAGCTATTTGGATAAGTCGAATCGTTGAGCGAAGCTAGACACTTATATAACGTTTTTTCAGAATTATAGACGGGGATGATCACTGTGATATAAGGAAAGTAGGTCAATGGCTCTGGAGGAGGAGCTATTTTTTTAAAGAAACGCAATCGCAAAAAATAGCTACAAGTAGGTAAAAATTCAAAAAGTATCGGGATCAAGAGCCAAGCTAACCAAAAGCCTAACCGGGAAAAGATCAAAGCCATCAGAGAAATCTACTATATCGATGTGGCGTCAAAAAGCGACGAAAAAGAAATATAGTTTATCCTTTCTAAATAATTTTACAGACCTAAAAAAACTGTCTGACCCACATTTAACTTTTTGTACGACAGTTTTTTAAGCTAGTGTTGCCCCAGGCTCGAGGCGTTGGAGATATTTTTGTACGATATGCGAACGGGTAAAGACGTTATAGTATAAAGTAATGATCAAAACGTAGAAAAATAAACGTCCTAAGATCGAGTGTACAAAATAAAACCAAGTGCTACCACCCATTTGGAGCACCCCTACGATCAATAAGATCCTAAAGAAGTTAGCAAAGTAAATATAAGCTATTCCAGTCAAAGCTAAAAATGAACGCTCTTTTCTTGTATAGAGGGGATAAAACATGATCAGACCAAAGAAGGCAGTCGTTTCGATCACGCCAGAGCATTCAAAATCAAGGTAAACGTAAAGTGTCTCTAAAGGACGCTTTAAAATGAGCAAATTATCGTTTACAGTTGAAAAAAGACCTGTAAAGAGTCCGATCGGTCTTAAACTACGACAAAGAACCGCTGAAAACAGCCAAACTAAGTAATCTTGAAAAAGAAAGATACATGTCGCAAAAAGTCCGATACTACCAACGATAAAATAAAAGCCGGCGAGTTTAGCGCGTTTTAAGACTGAGAGTGCATAGATCCATAAACTAAAGCAGATCCAAAAGATCGTCGTATATAACATCAACCGAGCCACCTAACTTTAGTAGAACGCTTTTTATAATAAACAAAACTAGTGGCAAAGAGTGCACCAAGTGCTGCTAGAAGATAGGGACTTGTACTAGCTCCAGTAACGACAAGTTCTTGATCACCCAGGTTATAATTTTTGATCGTGATCTTTTGATCGACTAAGCTATCGACTTCAAAATCGCGCAATGGAAGTTTGACTTCGGCGATATCGTTGTGACTCAAGTCAGTTTTTTCACGTGTCACATAACCTTTAGAAGTAGCAGAAAGTTTATTGACACGACCGTTTTCTTCATAAATATAAACTTTGAATTCTTTTGAGCTTCCTGGAGCTAAGTTATTGCTGTCAAAATATTGACCGTCGACTGATTTAAAGTCTAAAAAATAATGCCGCTCACCGATCCAAAGTTGATAGCCAGCAGGTTGCAAAGTACTATAACCGTTGCCACGGTAAGGTGACATGTTGATGTAAAGATCAAGATCTTTGTCGTCTGCTAAGAGTGCCATCTGTTTGATGTTGTAAGTATCATAAGAAAAAGAGATGTCTGTTTTAGGAACATCATTCCAATCATCAAATTTACCATCGATCGTGATCTTTTGATCAGCTTTGACAACAGGGCTAAAACACAAGAATGTGAATAAACATGTGGAAAATAACAAAAATTTTTTCATGACTACTAAACCTTTCTAACTTGCTCGAACGTTAAGCGTCAAAGACGCGTTGATAGTTTCCTAATTCGGCGTTTGCGCTTTGCGTACTGATAAAGGCATCGGGATCGACTGCCTGGATCAAATGTTTTAAGTAATTTAACTGGCTTTTTTGCGCAACGATAATGATCACATCGGTCGGTTCACCGGTATAGACTCCCGTTCCTTGGACAAGTGTTGCTCCGTGAACGAATTTTTTTAAACTATCAGTGATCTGAGCTGATTTTTTAGTAAAAATCAAAATATTGACGTCTTTTTGTAAAATAAAGAAATGATCCATCAAATAACTTGTCACGAGCATCCCGATCAAACTATAAACTGTCCGTCCTAGATCAAAGAAAAGGGCCGTGATGATCAAGATCAAGCTGTTGATCAGATTATTGACGAAGCCGACTTTTTTGTGATAGCGCAATTGGATAAAGTTAACGATGATATCTGTTCCCCCAGTCGAAAAACCGTTATTGAAACAAAAACCAACGCCGATCCCGACAAGGGCCGCGCCGATCAAAGTATTAGTCAGTGGATCTTTGACGATCACAGCTTCTGGGATAAGCTGGATAAAGCTGATACTTGAGATGACTGCTAGAAGCGAATATGTAATATACCTTAAGCCAAAAGCATGCCAAGCAAAGATAAACAACGGGATATTCAAAAGAAACATCAAAAGGCTCAAAGTGAGGTGGATCCCTGTTGCCGCTAAGATCGCTTGTAAGAGTTGGGCGATCCCAGTTACGCCGATCGAATACGATTGTGCGTTATTCAAAAAGAGATTGACGGCGATCGCAGAAAGTAGCCCGTAAGTTACGGCTAAGAAGCAGTTTTTGACATGCTTTTGTTTAGTGAACATAACTAAAGCTTTTAACATAGCTTATCCCTCATTTCTATAAAAAAGTATAAAACGCCAAGAATAACAACATTATACACCTATTAGGTGATGTACTTTTTGGGTAAAAATTAAAAAAAGTTCATTTTATCAAGTTTAAAATGATCTGTTTAACTGCGTTTTCTTATACAAGTGAAAGATCTTGCCAAGTTTATGGTGATATATAAAAGTTTTTTAATACTTAAGTTATAATAAAATGGGGATATCATTAAATGAATGACCAAAAAATTTTATTGAAGCGCTAAAAAAGCAGCTGATATTGTCAAGCAAACGAGTACCGCAAATACTCAAAAAACTAAGACAGATCAGCTGCAGTAGAGGAAAGTGTCTCAAAACTGCGCAGTAAAATTGCTTTACCGCGCAGCATCAAGGATATAAGTGACACTAACGGAGCTTATGATACCACACTCATATTCAAGGCGCAACGCCGTTTTAGCTAAAAAAAGAGCCCTTTTACGAGCTCTTAGAAAAAACTATTTGAGGTCAGCCTCTGTCGTGCGGGCAACGAGAACGTCACAATTTGCTACGCGGGTAACGTGAGCAGCGACTGAACCAGTAACGATCCGGTGTAAGATATTTTTGCCAGTCGAACCAACAATGATCAAATCAGACTGATATTCTTCAGGAAAGTCTTCTGCGATCACGAGTTTAGGGTTTCCAAAACGAATATGAACATTGATCTGTTCTGGTCTGAAGTCATACTTTTTGATCAGATCATTACGTAGTTCGAGCAGATATTGTTCATTTTCTTGTTCGATGCGGTAGATCTGTTCACCGTCTAAGGCGATCCCAGCGCCACCGTATTCAAGTGAGTTGAGATCTAAAACACGGAGGATATCTAAATGAGCATCATTACGTTTTGCAACTTCGACCGCTGTTTTCAAGGCGGCGTTTGCCCCGTTAGAACCATCGACTGCAACTAGGATCTGTCTATAAGTAACTGTCATAACCTTTCACCCTGCCTTTAATGATTTATTTTTATCATAACGCTTAACTTTGTTGAACTGCAAGCAATAAGCTAGTTTAAGGTGAGAAACATCAAGCCAAACGTTGTCACTAAAATCAGACAAAACGGCAAATTGAAAGTTGCTTGGCGCCAAACTTTTTTTGAAAAAGGTGCCCTTTGATAAAAGTATTTGATCTTTGTGCGGTAGTGATATAAGAAATAAAGTGCGATCAAAACGAAGCTAAAGTGCGTTATCTCGAGCAATGGCCCGCTGATCTGGGGAAAATGTTGCAAGCAAAGATCAAATATCTCTCCGAGGACTAGATTATTGAAAATATGTAAGAAAATAGCATATTTCAAGCCGTAAATAGCCGTTATATAGCCAAGGACGATCCCTAGGACAAAAGCAAAAGGCGTTTGCACGATGTTGGCATGGTAAAGTCCAAAGAGCAGTGCGGAAAAAAAGATAGCAAAATTTTTACCGCACTTTAAAAAACTCTGGTAAAGAAAACCGCGAAAGAGCAATTCTTCGCATAAAGGTGCAAGACAGATCGTATAAAAAAACATCGACCAAGTTGTACTACTACCACTAGCAGCTTCGATCTGTTCAGTGGCGCTGTGGCCAATAAAGTTTAGTAGCCCTTCGACCAGCCCATCACTGAAAGAAAAGAGCGTTTGACATAAAAAAAGACAGCTGATCATATAAAGAAGCATCTTTTTGGAAGGGCGTTGTACTTCAAAGGTAGTTTTGAGTTGGTTTAATAAATTTCTTGAGCTTGCAAGATAGAGCGTAAAAAGAATGACGATGACAGCCAAAAAATAAGGCCAGCCACTATTTTCAGACAAGGTAGGTATTGCCAATTGAGCGAGGCTTAAAACGACTAGAAAGAGCAGGGAACATGACAAATAGATCCAAAGTGGATAAGTGAACGGACGTTTTGTGTGTAGTGGCATAAAGATACCTCACTTTCGAAAAAAATAAAGTTAGGTCTAAGTCGACCTAACTTTATTTTTAACCGATCTCTTTGAGTAATTCAACGTGTTTTTCTTTCAAACGAGCTAATTGTTGTGCATCAAGGTTGTTTAATTCAAAAAGTTTGTCTTCGATCTGTTCTAAAACAGCAACACGATCAGTTACATTTGAGACAAAATCATATTTATCGCCATCGATCACGAGTAATGGTGAAGAATCGTATTCTGCCATCCAAATGTCATAGTGACGTAAGAGACGTTGATAGTATTCAACTAAAGAAGGATCGCGTTCGACTAATTCATATTCACGGCCCCGTTTCTCGATCCGCTTGATCATCGTATCATAAGAAACTTTGATCGTGATCATCAGATCGGGAGATTTTTTATGTGAAGCAAAGGGGAGCTCTTCCATCATATTCGCAAGTAAGCTCTTATAGATATCATATTCAACATCTGTTGCATTACCCATTTCAGTGTTCATCTTCATGAAGATCTCATCTTCATAGATCGAACGGTCAAGAATATTATTGTCTTCTTGCATCGCAGCTTTGATCATTGCAAAGCGTCGATTCAAAAAGAAAGTTTGAAGAAGATAAGCATAGGGGTTAGTAGCGTCTTTGTCGCCAGCAGCCCGTTTTTTGGCTGCGATCTCATTACCTTTATAAAAGATCGGCAAGACGGGATTATCTTTAACTGGTTCATAGTATGCTTTAGTGCCTAATTCTTGGGCTAAGATCTCTGTTAAACTCGACTTACCTGAGCCGATGATTCCTGATAGTGTGATCAAAATGATTGAAGCATCCTTTCTCTAAAAATCGTTAACTATTATAATTACCTCTAACCATCATACTCGGAAATCAGTAAAAAATAAAGCGTATCTTGTGTATTTTTTTAAAGACCCACAACATCTTGTGGGTAGATATCACTTGCTGAAAAAATACGAATAATTTATACTTGAAGTATAATAATGTTAACTTTTAGAGGAGAACTTGATGAAATCAGTATATTTAGCATCACCATTTTTTAGTCCAGCACAAAAAGAGCGGATCGCCCAAGTTAAAGCAGCTTTAGAAAAAAATCCGACGATCGATGAAAAAGCGATCTTTGTCCCACATGAAAATGAATATACAAAAGCTGAATTTGGAAGCTTAGAATGGCAAAAAGCAGCTTTTCAACTAGACACATCTCAGATCGATGCAAGCGATGTGGTCGTTGCGATCGTTGATTACAAGTTAGAAGAAACAAAAGAAAACGAACCAGACTCAGGAACAGCTTTTGAGATCGGTTATGCTTATGCAACACGGACGCCTGTGATCGTGATCCAATTTGACAGTGAAAAAGAAGTCAATTTGATGATCGCTCAAGGTCTGACAGCTTACTTTGATGTTACAAAAGAAGGACTTAAAGCATTAGAAGCTTATGACTTTGATCTTTTGATGCCTAAATATTGTCCTCGTCCAGTTATTTAATGACGCCTAGCCGGAAATTCCGTGACTTTAGTCATGGGATGGATAGGCCACTATTGAGCCTCTTTATGGGGCTTTTTGTTTGTTTCTGTATATTTTTGGTCATTGATATATTTCTCGACAACTTCTTTGCTCATATTGCCCAATGTACTCATATAGTAACTTGGCGACCAAAGATGACCGCCCCAATATTGGCTACGTCGTATTTCTGGATGATTTTGTAAAAAAATATAGGCACTACGTCCTTTGAGCGCCTTAATGGCACTAGCCGGCGCTTTGCTTGGCGGAAAACTGATCAGCATATGAATGTGATCCGGCATGACTTCCATCTTTTCGATTACGATGTCATTGTTATCTGCAACTTGCTGCAAGATAGCTTTCATTTCGTTAGATAAGGCCTCGGTTGTAAAAGTCTGATTGCGATATTTAGTTACCCAGATCAAATGGTAATGGAAATTATAGATATAACGACGAGTATAAATGGCCTCTTTGATTTTTTCTTTAGTCATAATATGGTCTCCTTTGTTAATATATTGACATCATGATATAATGTTATTATATCAATAAGGGAGGTGAAATCCAATGAAGTCAATGGCAAAAATGAAATATCATTATGGCCTAAAAATGCGCTGCTATCCTAGTGACCAACAAAAGCAGTTGATTAAAATCAACAGTGACGCTAGTCGCTTTATCTATAACGAAATGGTTGCGATCAATAAGGAACTGATGCAGCTTCGCAGAGTTAAGCTACCGATTGACATAGTTAGGGATCGTATTAAGCAACTAACTATGCGCCAAAACGCTAAGCAAATGTCTAATCACTATCAATTCTTAGAAGATAAACGAATTGATAGTTTGACGAAAGCTAATGCCATTCAGAACTATCGGAAAGCTTGGAATGCTTTTCGGAAGGTTCACACCGCTGGTGTTCCTAAGTTTCATCGAAAGAATTATCGCTGGCGTTATCAAACCAATTGTCAATACCCAGGGCAAAAGACTGCGTTGCTAACTAACGGTACAATCTGTTTTCTAGATAATAGCCATGTCAAAGTCCCTAAAATCGGACTGTTACGTGTTGCCGGTTCGCAAGCACGGCTTTTGAAAAGAATATGCGAGACTAGAATTGGTACTGTGACGTTGACTAAAGATTCAGCGGATCGCTTCTTCTTATCAATGCAGTTAGCTTCAGATGAATCTTTTGTTAAAGTGGCCAAAGCTACTCATGGGCATGTTGGAGTTGATCTTAATACTGATAACTTCTTAACCGACAGTGAAGGTAACATAGTTCCTAATCCACGATATTATCGCACTATTAAAGGTAAATTAGCCAAAGAACAGCGCATTTTATCTAGACGGCAACAACGTGCAAAAAAAGAACATCGTTCTTTACGCGATAGTAAAAATTACCAAAAGCAACGCTTGCTAGTTGCCAAACTCCATGCCAAAGTAATGAACCAAAGACATAATTTTCTCCAACAAATCTCTACTGCATTAATCAAGAACCACGATTTAGTAGTAGCCGAAGAGTTGCGTAGCAAGAATATGCTTAAAAATCATGCTTTAGCACTTAGTATTTCTGACGTTGGTTGGCGAACATTTCTTGGCATGTTGGCTTATAAAGCAAAGCTTTATGGGCGTCAATTTATCACAATCAATCCAAGAAACACTACCCAAACATGTTGCGATTGTGGCTTTGTGATGGGCACTAATGGGACGGACAAACTAACGCTAGATGACCGAAAATGGACTTGTCCTAACTGTGGTATTCACCATATTCGTGACTGGAACGCAGCTAAAAATATTCTTGATAAGGGAATAGCTAAACTAGCTTAGCTTATCTTATCTGTCCCTATGGCAACCTGGGGACATAAAAGGCGTTGGTAATTAGACGACCGCTGTTTGATTACAATTTCGGTTGGTCAAATAAGTTGTCCCTATCTACGCAAATTGTGGTTCGAAATCTGTAAGGATTTTCGGCTCACAAGCCACTGACTTTAGTCAGTGGTGGTTGACGAAAAATATCTATGAAAACACCGCTAGTCAGCAATGTCATTAAGTTAAGCCTACAGTACTAAAGATTAGATATTGAAAAAGAGATCAGAAACATATTTTGTAGTTATCTGATCTCTTTTTATCACGACAAATAAGCTGATAGTTAATCAAATTTTTTTATCAGCACGTTCTTTTATGTTATTCTGTAGTTGAATCCTGATGCTTTTCTTCTGCTGGATGATCTTTTATAATGCCGACCATTCCTGATTGGAAGAATATTTTTAGAAATATAGGATTCTAACCGTTTTGGTGGGGATTTTCCTCTAATAAAAGATCTACACAGTCTCACAGCGACTGTAAAATTAACTTTATATTGATATGATCGAGCCTTTTCTTGGAGTGATACATGATCTATGATCATTTGGGTGAAATTGTACACTATAAGTTTAGCGTAGATCTCTTGAAGGATCCCCACTATTTTTTTAGCGTGAAAGTTCAATAATCCCAAGGTATGTTTCAATGTCCTGAATGCTGTTTCTATCCCCCAACGTAAATGGTAAAGCTTTTTTAGTTTCCAAGCTGGATATGAACTTTGATTTAGATTAGTTACTACAGTCACATCCTTGTCTTCGGATACAGAAAAACGTACTATTCTAAATTCAAGTGAATAAAATTCAGTTGGGTCAGCTTTCTTGGTTTTTTGTGATAAAAAATCGAAGGTCACATTGGCCGGTATAAATCTATAAGAATTACGTTCTCTAAATAATTCCTTAGTTTCTCTAGTTTGTTTACGTGTTAATTTTAGTGTGAAATGTTTATCGAATTGGCGTTCATCTGGAAGTGCTATTCCACTGATCACGCCATTGTTGTTTCGTACTCTGATCAAGAAAGACCAACCTTTTTCTTGGATGTGCGCTAAGGTATTATAAGATTCATATCCTCTATCGCCAATAATGAGCGCCTTAGGGATTTTAGAACGAGCGATCATTTTATTCAAGGCATTGCGCTCATTATCCATACCTTTTTGGACGATCACATCTGTATAAATTTGTTTGTCTAAGTCAAAGAGTGCGTTAAGGTGAAGTAAATTATAAGCTTTGCGACCATTTGGAGATGGAAAATAAGAGCTTTTATCAGTTGGATCAGTTGGGATATGAATACTAGAGCCATCGATAGCTAGGATCCTGATTTGACTTTGAGTGTTTTGTGATAATCGATCGGAAAACAGATGGAAGAATTTTTTAAACGCCTCAGCTTTTACTTTATATCTTTGTTGTGTAAAAGCTGAAACAGTGAGTTCCGGTATACCTCCTGTTAGTTGTGATAATTCACTTAGAATAGTCCCGCCACCCATTGATAGAATATAAAGTAGCGTGTCTTTAAAAACAAGTTTTCTCTGACGTATAAAATCACGTTTGGGATCGACAACATATTTTTCTTTTTCTTGGTCGATCGAGTCAAGGGTAGTTAAAAATAACTTTTTCAGTTGTGCTATATTCATAATGCTCACCTCCGTACATTAATAATCTCTATTAACGTCATAGATGTCAAAAAAGAGAGCTTGTATCAAATTTCTAAATTGAAATTTGATACAAGCTCTCTTAACTTAATGACATTGCGCTAGTCAGTGGTGTTTTTTTTACATAAAAAAGAGTATGAAATAATTTTAAAAATTATTTCACATTTTTGGTATTTTACACTTGTAAAACTCCACAGATGTGATATACTATATTTGTGAGGATGATCAATGATGATCTTCTCCTAAAAATCGAAATGGCAGGTGACCTTCGTGGAGATCGACATCAAAGGGTACTTACGTGAAAAAGAACTCACGATCTATGAAGTATCCAAGAGGTCGGGTTATGGATATACGACCCTGCATAAATCGTTCAATAAGCAACAGACCCGTGCGACTTCTCTGAATCTCCGTGATCTTGATGCTTTAGCTAAAGCACAGCACGTGACGATGTGGCAAGTGTTGCAAGAGTTAGAGGAGAATTATCTGACTTGGAAGTGACTAAGTCGATGATGGCAAACGGTTTATGACAAAAAAGCTCTAGTTAAGTACGATATGTGCTAGGTGAACTTGGGCTTTTTGATGTGTGAGTCTTATTGGTTGCAAATTCAAAAAATAAGTTGTAAATTACAGATGTTATAAAGAAAGAGTTATTAAAAACAGGAGTGAGGGATAATTATGGCAAGATATACAGATCCTTTTGGAGATATGGACGACATTTTCAATCAATTATGGGGAAACAATGGCTTAGGTAATGAAAACAGTCGCTACATGATCAACGGTCATGAAGTGACACCGGAAGAATTCAGACAATATCGTCAAACAGGTAAACTTCCACAAAATCAACAAGCTGCAGCGCAACAACAAGCAATGCAACAAGCTGGTCAACAAGAAGGTAGCGTTTTACAAAAATTAGGACGTAACTTGACAAATGATGCACGTGAAGGCAAGTTAGATCCTGTTATCGGACGTAAGAAAGAGATCCAAGAAACAGCTGAGATCTTAGCACGTCGAACAAAGAACAATCCAGTTTTAGTAGGGGATGCTGGTGTTGGTAAGACGGCTGTTGTAGAAGGACTTGCGCAAGCGATCGTCAAAGGTGATGTTCCAGCAGCGATCAAGAACAAAGAGATCGTAAGTATTGATATTTCTTCGCTTGAAGCTGGTACACAATATCGTGGTAGTTTTGAAGAAAATATTCAAAACTTAGTCAACGAAGTTAAAGAAGCTGGCAATATCATCCTCTTCTTTGATGAGATCCATCAGATCTTAGGGGCTGGTTCAACTGGCGGTGATAGTGGTTCTAAAGGACTTGCTGATATTTTGAAGCCAGCTTTGTCACGGGGCGAGATCTCTGTGATCGGGGCTACGACACAAGACGAATATCGGAATACGATCTTGAAGAACGCTGCTTTAGCACGGCGTTTCAATGAAGTTGTCGTTAATGAACCAAGTCCAGAAGACACATTGAAGATCTTAGAAGGGATCAGAAAGCTTTATGAAGATCACCACAACGTGATCTTACCAGATGATGTTTTGAAAGCTGCTGTTGATTTCTCAGTTCAATATATCCCACAAAGAACATTGCCAGATAAGGCGATCGACCTTGTAGATATGACTTCAGCACACTTAGCATCACAACATACAGTTGTTGATGCCAAACAACTTGAAGCTGAGATCAAGAAGGCTAAAGATGAACAACAAGCAGCAGCAGATAAAGAAGACTATGAAGAAGCTTTGAATGTTAAAGCTAAGATCGATGAATTAGAAAAACAATTGAACAGTAATTCTGAAGCTCAAAAAGTTACTGCAACTGTTAATGATGTGGCTGAATCAGTTGAACGTTTGACTGGTATCCCAGTTTCGAAGATGGGGGCTAGTGATATCGAACGCTTGAGAAGCATCGAAAGTCGTTTGAAGGGTAAAGTTATCGGACAAGATGAAGCTGTTGAAGCCGTTTCACGGGCTATTCGTCGTAACCGTGCTGGTTTTGATGACGGTAATCGACCAATTGGTTCCTTCTTATTTGTTGGACCAACAGGTGTTGGTAAGACAGAATTAGCTAAACAATTGGCTTACGACATGTTTGGTAACAAAGATGCGATCATTCGTTTAGATATGTCTGAATACTCTGATCGGACGGCTGTTTCGAAATTGATCGGGACGACAGCGGGTTATGTTGGTTATGATGACAATAGCAACACTTTGACAGAACGTGTTCGTCGTCAACCATATTCGATCGTTTTATTAGATGAGATCGAAAAAGCAGATCCACAAGTTATTACTTTGTTATTACAAGTTTTAGATGATGGACGCTTGACAGATGGTCAAGGAAATACAGTCAACTTCAAGAATACTGTCATCATTGCAACTTCAAACGCCGGCTTTGGTAATGAAGCTTTGACAGGTGATGATCAAAAAGATGAAGAGATCATGAAGCGTTTAGCTCCATACTTCAGACCAGAATTCTTGAACCGTTTCAACGGTGTGATCGAATTCTCGCATTTGAACAAAGAAGATTTACACCACATTGTTGATTTGATGTTGAGTGACGTTAACCGCAACTTAGCTAAGAAAGATATCGACCTTGTCGTTGATGAAGAAGCAAAAGACTACTTGATCGAACAAGGTTACGATGAAGCCATGGGGGCACGTCCATTACGTCGTGTGATCGAACAACAGATCAGAGACAAAGTTACAGACTTCTACTTGGAAAACATTGATGTTAAGCATTTAGAAGCTGTTATGCAAGACGGTGAATTAGTCATTAAAGAACGTCAAACTGACGATGCTACTAAAGAAGATAAAGAAGACTAATTTTTAAAAGGATCGGGGAAACTCGATCCTTTTTTTGTAGTAAGATAAAGAAAAGGGGGGACTACTATGCTTGAAAAGAAAGTATTTCGTCAACAACAACTAACTAAATTAGCAGCGCAAAAGGAAGCGACAAAAGAAGCCGCACAACATTTGCTAGCTAAATTAGTGCAAACATCGGCTTGGAAAAACGCTCGCTCGATCGGAGTGACGTTAGCAGGTGAGATCGAAGTTCCGACCGAAGCACTCATTCAAAAAGCCTATGCAGAAGGGAAAAAAGTTGCTTTTCCAAGAACGTTACCTAAACGGCAAATGATCTTTTTAGAAGCTTTGACAGCGGCAGATCTAGAACGAAGCTCTTTTGGGGTCTTAGAGCCTAAATATGTTCCTGAACGGATCATTTCTAACATAGATCTGCTGATCGTTCCGGGGATCGCTTTTGCACTTGATACACACTATCGGGTCGGATTTGGGGGCGGTTATTACGATCGTTATTTAAAAGATTTCCCAGGAAATAAGATCGCTTTAGTCGCCCCGGCAATGGCTTATCCAACGGCAACTTGGACCGTGGAAGCTTTTGATATTCCGATCGATCAGCTGATCACACTTTGAGCTAAAAAAATTCCGGCAATGAACTTGCCGGAATTTTTTTAATTCATTTTCTTTTGAACGTAATTTGAGAGCCAAGTAAGTAACGTGATCACGATCAAGTAGATCAAAGCAATGATCGTCCAAACTTTGAAACCTTCTAAGTTACGGGCGATGATGATCTTACCTGTTTGAGTCAATTCTAAGATCCCAATGATCGATAAGATCGAAGTATCTTTTAATGTAATGATAAATTGGTTGATAAATGAAGGGACCATCAGCCTCAAACCTTGGGGTAAGATGACTTTTTGCATCGCTTTACCAAAAGGAAGACCTAATGAACGGGCTGCTTCCATTTGCCCTTTATCGATAGCTTCGATCCCACCTTTGACAAAGGCAGCGGTATAAGCTCCTTCATTTAACATCAAAGTAATGACCCCAGCGATAAAGGCAGGGATCTTGACCCCAGTTAAGGAAGGGATCCCATTATAGATGAAGAGTGCCAAGACAAGGAGTGGTAAGCCTCGGAAAATATAAATGATCGTTGTTGAAAGTCCTTGAGCAAACTTATTAGGTAAGATCCCTAAAAGACCAACGATAACTCCAAAGATCGTTGCAAAAAAGATCGCTACGATCGTTAAGTAAAGTGTTTCACCCAGACCTTTCAACAAGGCTTCGCGATTTTGTTTGAGCAAGCCCCAAAAAGTTCTTTCATTTGCGCTATCTGTTTTAGCTTCTTTTTGTTGACTGACTGTTTTTGTGCTCAAATAGCGGGCTTTGATCTTAGCATATTCACCATTTTGCTTGATCTTAGCTAGCCCAGCATTGAATTTTTGCAAGAGTTCTTGATTTTTACCTTTAGCAACGGCAAAACCGTAGTAGCCCCCACGTGCTGGCTTAGTGACGATCGTTAATTTAGTTCCAGTTTTGATCGCATATTGCATGACTGGATCGTCCTCAAAACAAGCGACTGAATTTCCAGTGACAACATCGTTATACATATTATCAGAATCATCAAAAGTTACTGTTGAAAACCCATATTTGTCTTTTAATGATAGCGCATATTCTGCGGCGGCTGTCCCAGTTTTTAAAGCAACGCGTTTTCCACGGAGTTGCGCTAAACTTTTGATCGAACTATCTTTAGCGACTGCCATGACAAAACCAGTTTTATAGTAAGGTTTGGAAAAATCAAATTTTACTTTACGTTCATCAGTGATCGCCATTCCAGCCATGACCCCATCTAACTGTCCTGATTGGAGCGATTGAACAGCTGCGTTAAAACCGACTGGCTTGATCTCGACTTTGAAATTTTCTGCTTTTGCGATCGCTTTTAAAATATCGATATCGATCCCAACGTATTGATTATCTTTATTTGCAAATTCAAATGGAGGATAAGTCACATCTGTTCCGATCTGATAAGTTTTTTGTGCTTTAGCTGTGCTACTAAAGCTAGTAAAAAAAAGCAAAGTACATAGCGTACTTAAGATGATAAGTAGCTTTTTCGACATAAGCATTCCCCTTAAACTAAAAAATGATATATATATTAATATACCATAACACTGAATTTAGGCTTAGTTAAAATTTTAAAAAGCTAGATACTGGTCAAAGAAGTCGGCTTAGCAGTAAGATAAGGATACTAAGTGATAAAGAAGGGAAAGAAGATGAAGATCATCGGGATCGCGGGGTGCTATAAGCGAGATGGGATCACTGGCAAAATGTTGAATGAAGTACTCAAAGGTACACAACAAGAAACAGAAACGATCTTTTTGCTCGACTATGATCTGGCACCAAACAGTAAAGATCAACAAAAATTATTGGAAAAATTAAAAGCAGCAGACGTTTGGATCTTAGCGGCGCCAACGTATTTTGGGGGACTTTCAGGAATAATGAAAAGCTTTTTAGATGCTTTACGGGCTCAGATCTTACGCTTTGACAAAAAAGGTGATCCACATCCACTGCCAACATTTAAAGACAAACATTACCTGCTTCTAACAAATTGTTACAGTAAGACGTTTGAGAATCTAGTGACTGGGGTGACTGATAGCGCTTTGCGCACGATGGATAAAGTCTTAACGACAGCCGGATTACTCAAATTAGGCGAAGCAGTTCAAACAAATACGTATTTTATAACGGAACTTTCACCTAAGAAAAAAACAGAGCTCTTGAAATTAGGGCAAAAAGCACGAAATGCAGAAAAAAAGGATGATCAGCGCATGAAACGTTATGTTGAATTATTTTTTATCGTTACTGTGATGGCTTTTATTACGATGCTTATTCAAGCTGGTTTACTACACTTATTAGGGCAGACGCTAGGTTTTTGGAATAATTTTATCTCATTTGTAGTGATCTTTTATACTTTACTAGCAGTCACTTTACATTTCTTTACTGTCGTCAAACATAAGCGCAAATGAAAAAACGCCTCGACTTGAGACGTTTTTTTTAGCTTTAATCGACTTTGACGATCCACCCTTCAGGTGCTTTGACATCTCCAAATTGGATCCCAGTCAACTCAGCGTAAAGCTTCTTAGTAACTGGTCCGACTTCAGTTTGGGAATAAAAGACGTGAAGTTTATCGCCGATCTGGAAGCCACCGATCGGAGTGATCACAGCAGCTGTCCCACAAGCGCCAGCTTCAGTCAAATGATCAAGATCATCTAAATAGATATCAGTTTCTTTTGTTTCCATCCCAAGCCGGTGCTTAGCTAAGTAGAGTAAAGAATATTTAGTTACACTTGGCAAGATCGAAGGAGACTTTGGTGTGACAAATTCGTTATCTTTGGTGATCCCAAAGAAGTTAGCTGATCCGACTTCTTCGATCTTAGTATGTGTCAGTGGATCTAAATAAATACAGTCAGCAAAGCCAGCTGCCTTAGCTTGAGCGCCAGGCAAAAGACTAGCAGCATAATTTCCCCCGACTTTACTTTGCCCTGTACCTTTATGGGCTGCCCGATCATAATCAGCAGCTAAGAAGTTAGTTGGCGTCAAACCACCCTTGAAGTAGTTTCCGACTGGCATCGCAAAGATCGTAAAGATATATTCTTTAGCTGGGTGCACCCCGATGTTTGGTCCGACTCCGATGATATTTGGACGCAAATACAAAGTTCCTCCAGTACCATAAGGTGGAAGATAGGCTTCATTTGCTTTGACGACTTGTTTTAAGCCTTCGATAAACATGTCAGTTGGTACTTCAGGCATCAAAAGCCGTTGACAACTGTTTTGGAGACGTTTGGCATTTTGATCAGGGCGAAAAAGATTGATGCTGCCGTCTTTACACCGATAAGCTTTAAGTCCTTCAAAAGCAGCTTGACCATAGTGAAAAACAGGTGAACCTTCATTTAAAGTAATGTTGGCATCTGTAGTTAGGCCAGCTTCTTGCCACTTACCGTCACGATAATAGGCCCGGTAGCGGTATGGTAATTCCATGTAATCAAATCCTAAGTTTTCCCAATCTAGTTCAACTGTTGACATATGCGACCCTACTATACAAAATAAAGGCTCAGTAATTAACTAAGAGAAAGTAATATAGCTTTTCCTTTCTATGAGTTTGAAAACGACTTTTCCTGAGCAGGTATGTTTGCTCAGCGTGTGCACCCCTCATTTTTACACTTTCTGATGAACACGCCTACATAAAGCATTATGTATGTTGAGTGAAGTATATCACAGATAGACTAAAAACGGTCGTTTAATTTATTTTATTTTTAATAAAATTGCCCAAGTAGTTAACTTATTAGCATGCTCTAAAACGATGTTTAAAATGGATGATTTATTACTTGATATAAGTATTTTACATTAAATAATAGAAAGGTTAGACTAAAAGAGAAAAATATAGAGAGGGTGCTATCGATGAGTAATTTTGAACGGGAAGCCAAAAATGATCCATTTGGATTTGGCGCAAAAAATGAAGCTTACGCTAAATATTTTAATAAAGCTAGCTATTTGAAGCCTTTGATCTCAGGCGATGATAACGTTGATGTCAATGTTGCTAACGTTACTTTTGAACCTGGATGTCGCAATAATTGGCACATTCATCACGATGGCTACCAACTTTTGCTAGTAACAGCTGGCGAAGGTTGGTATCAAGAAAAAGGCAAGCCAGCACGTCTTTTGAAAGTCGGGGATGCAGTCAAGATCAACGAAGGGATCAAACATTGGCATGGAGCGACAAAAGCTAGCTGGTTTGCGCATATCGCGATCACTAAAGGCACGAGCGAATGGTGTGAAGAAGTCAGTGATGCTTGGTATGATGCATTGACTGCTCAAGAATAGAAAGGTAAGAAAAATGGTCAAGAAACAAACAGCAGGGCGCGATAATTTAGGGGAATTTGCGCCTAAATTTGCCCAATTAAATGATGATGTTTTATTTGGTGAAGTTTGGTCACGCGAAGAGCAACTTTCTGCTCATGATCGGAGTATGATCACACTAGCTGCTTTGATCTCAGGGGGCAATTTTGAACAAGTCAAAGCCCATATGATGTTAGGAAAAGCTCATGGGATCACGAAAGATGAGATCGCAGAGATCATTACACATTTAGCTTTTTATGTTGGCTGGCCCAAAGCATGGTCGGCTTTTGGTTTAGCTAAAGAGATCTGGCAAGAAGAACAATAAAAAACAAAGTGGTCGTTAGTGATCACTTTGTTTTTTTATTGTTCTGCATTAATTTTCGTAAAAGTGGTAAGAATAAGATCACAAGCGTGGAGATAAAGGAGCTCAACGCTAAAAAGAGGAAGAGCAAACAAGCCAACAGGAGCCATTTATTGCCAGCTGAAAACCAAAAATAGCTAAAAGCAGTTGCAGCTAAAAACGTTAAGCAAAGTAAAACTACGCTCAAACAGATGAGTTTTAGACGATATCGTTCCATTTTAACAGCAAAAAAGCCTCTTCAACACCTTCCTGATAAAAACTTTAATCTCATTATACCGTAAAAAGACTGTGACTTGTGCTATACTTTGACTTAGAAATTTTACGAAAGAAGGCCTACCGATGATCGATCTACAAGAGATCTTAGCCAAAATGAACTTAAATCAAAAGATCAATTACGATAAAGTGATGATGAAGATGGTCGCTACGTGGCAAAAAAATGAATTACGGCCTAAGATCTTATTGCACTCATGTTGTGCCCCATGTAGCACAACGACTCTCGAGCGTTTGACGGAGTTTGCAGATGTGACTGTTTATTTTGCAAATTCAAATATCCATCCGCGTACTGAATATCAACGGCGGGAATATGTCCAACAAAAATTTATTCATGATTTTAATGAAAAAACTGAAAATAACGTTCAATTTTTAGCGGCTCCGTATAAACCACAAGAATATTTTCAAGCTGTCCGGGGGTTAGAAAAAGAACCCGAAGGTGGTGATCGGTGTCGCGCCTGCTTTGATTATCGGCTAGATATGGTCGCTAAAAAAGCGGTCGAGTTAGGTTTTGATTACTTTGGGAGCGCATTGACGATCAGCCCTCATAAAAATTCGCAAGTCATCAATGCAGTTGGGATCGAAGTTCAAAGTTTTTACGATGTTAATTATTTACCAAGTGATTTCAAAAAAGGTAACGGGTATCGTCGCTCAGTCGAGATGTGTAAAGAATATGATATTTACCGCCAGTGTTATTGTGGATGTATATTTGCAGCTAAGCAACAAGGGATCGACTTGAGCCAAACGAGGCGCGAAGCTTTAGAATTTATGAAAGATAAAGATGGCGCTACTGAATTTGCTGGGATCTTATTTAAGATAGACGGAAAAGAAGTCTAAAAAAAACCACGCTTACTTTGAGCGTGGTTGGATTTCATAATTTAATCAAATTTGTTTAGACGACAAATTGTCAAAATCAAGGACAACGTCTTCGCTGTTTTTTCTGATCAGCGAATAAAGACGTTTGAAGATCGGGTCTGAAATAAGATAGTTGATTTCTTCAGACTTTGTATCTTCGACCTGAACTGGTACATTTTTGATCGTATGACCAGAGATCTGGATATCTTTTTTTTCGACAACTAGATCTTTACGTGTACTTGATTCAAACGCAGGAATACGTCTAAATTTAACCATAATATTTTCCCCCTTGAAAAATTACTTAAATTTTATCACAGTAAAATGTAAATGCAAGTCAATTTTCATTGATATAAAGATAAAAACATTTAAACATTTCTTAATCATTCAAGTTTTGTTCAATGTTTTCAAGGGTTTTAGCCTCCTACGTGTCTAAGAGGGACGTAAAGAAACTAGTTTGAAAATAAAAGATGTGCTAATGTTAGTTATTACTAAGAGTTAATCACTACCGATCGCTTGGCTGACTTGAGCTGAAAGATTACGCCAATATAAAATATTGTTATTTTCCAGGTCGGCTAAAAATGATGTGAATCCTTGACGGGGCAAAACTTGGCAGATCTTAGCTCCTGTAGCATCTGTGATGAGTAAGACTTGACCAGGCTTTTCCCATTTAGTACCAAAATAAGGACCTTCAAGCGCAACGTCTAGCATATCTTGGACGCCGTCTTTGGTCATATCATTGGTAACGCTTGTTATCGTGGAAGTTTCATAGCCATTTTCTTTGAGCCAAGCCAATTTTTCTTTTGCTTGAGCAAGATCGTCTGGGATCAAATGAAACATGATCGTTACACTCCTTAAGTTAGTTTTACCCTTATTATAGCTGACTAAAATGCATTATAAAATATAATAATGACAAACATTATGCTATCTTAGATAGCTCTAGCTCAACAGACCTTAAGAAAATAGTACCGAAGGCTTTTGCTAACGGTATAGAGGGGATCAGATCAGTTCCAGTTAAGCTAAACTTGAATTTTTAGTTTAAGCGGCTTACAAATAATTTTTGAAACAAAGCAATTGCCAAACGAGTCGTAAAGTTGTCCACGAGAGTTTTTAGGAGCCATTCTGAAAGTTTGTTGACTGGTCGACTCTATTAGGTTGGGTGCAGCGTCTTTTTGAGTTACATCATTGCTGAAGATTGCGCCAAAAGACTAGGAAATTATTGATCTAGCTAAGCCATGGTAGAAATATAGTCAAGAGAATTTGAAAGTGGGGACAATGATGCACATAAAATTGCTAAATATTATGTGGTGCTATGACCGTGAAGCAGAACAGGTCAAAGTGATCTTAGAGCACGATGCCACTTGGCAACTCCCCAAAACAAATTTGGGACAAGCTGAAAGTGGCACAGAAGCGATCTTACGGTTGACAGAACAGGTCACAGGACAAGTGCTAGATGCCGATCATGTCGAACAGCTGACGACTTTATCACATCCAACATTAGTTCATGCTGGGGAACGTGAAGTCATTTTAGTGTATATGACCTATTTGCCTTTTTATCCAACGCTAGATACAACAGTGCATAAACTTTTTACATTACGGACGAGCAATAGTAAATATCAGCTTTATCGCGGTGAAGTAGCTTTTTCACTCACGGCGATCGCAGATGAAGCTAAATATCACGAAGTAAATAAAACAAGCCCGTTAGTTTATGAATATGCCCTACAATACGCATGTCGTTATATCAAACGTTCGCTTGAACAAATGCCTTTGATCTTAAAGATCTTAGGTGAAAGTTTCACATTACGTGAAGCGCGGAGCGTCTATGCAAGTTTTTTGCAGATCAAGATCAATCAGCTTGATAATTCAAATTTCAAAAAGACGCACCGTAAGATCTTAGTCGAAGTCGGACAAGTGATGAAAAAGAGCCCTGGACGTCCAGCGCGCTTATATCGACTAAAAGATGAAGTTCAATTTTGAGTAAAAAAGATCAGACCAACTTGCAAGCAGATATTGCTAAGCAAGTTGGTCTTTTAAATTACGCAAAAAAATTGAAATCAAAAAAATATTAAATTATTATAAAGTTAATTAAAAAATAGAAAGGGTGAAGAGATGTTAAAGCGTGAATGTAAGCTTCGCTATAAGATGTACAAAGCCAAAAAACACTGGGTCATGTTACCGTTGATTTTTTTAGGGATAGCTCTAGGGGCCAGTGTAAATGTGAGGCCTGCTTTAGCAGATACAGCTCTCCAAACGAATACTGCTAGCCAAGTGGCAGCAACGACAGCACAAACAGACACTGAAACGCAAACTAAAGAAAGTCAGGAGCAAACAACAGTCCCAACTTTATCAGCGACCGTGACAAAAGAAAATGACGCAGCTACTTCAGAAGATTCACATAAAGTGACTGAGGAAACTGAAAGTTCAAGTCAAACTGCTCCAAAAGTTACAACTGAAAAAACGACTACAGATCAGGCCGTCGAACTTGATCGTTCAGGCGAAACTTCTATTGAGAGCGTTTCAGAAAGTTCAAAGCAAGTGGTCAAAGAATTACCAGCCCAGAGTTCAAGCACACTTGAGAAACAAGAGATCCGCTCAGAAAACCAAAAGGATACTTCAAATCCAAAGGCTGATTTCAAAACACCTCAAAACTATGTGGAGAAAAAGGAAGCTGGCCATTGGTACTTGTATGATCCACAAACTAATACGCAGTATACAGGCTTTCAAAAATTAAAAGATGACCGAGTGGTTTACTACGCTCAGTCTGGACAAATGCAATACGGTTGGCAGTGGATCGATAATGCAACGCGTTATTTTGATACTTTTAACGGTAAGATGGCGATCGGACAACAAAAGATCAATGGACATTGGTATCTCTTTGATCAAAAAGGCGCAATGCAACGAGGCTTCCAAAATATTCCCGAGCAAAATAAGACAGTCTATTATAACCAAGATGGCTGGATGCAATATGGTTGGCAGTGGATCGATAATGCAACGCGTTATTTTGATACTTTTGACGGTAAGATGGCGATCGGACAACAAAAGATCAATGGACATTGGTATCTTTTTGATCAAAAAGGTGCAATGCAACGAGGCTTCCAAAATATTCCCGAACAAAATAAGACTGTGTACTATAACCAAGATGGCTGGATGCAATATGGTTGGCAGTGGATCGATAATGCAACGCGTTATTTTGATACTTTTGACGGTAAGATGGCGATCGGACAACAAAAGATCAATGGACATTGGTATCTTTTTGATCAAAAAGGTGCAATGCAACGAGGCTTCCAAAATATTCCCGAACAAAATAAGACTGTGTACTATAATCAAGATGGCTGGATGCTTTATGGTCAGCAAAAATTGAATGGTCATTGGTACAATTTTGATACGTATGACGGAGCGATGAAACGCGGCTTCGTTAATATTCCGACTCAAAATAAGATAGTTTATTACAATGAAAAAGGACAAATGCAATACGGCTGGCAGTGGATCGATAATGCGACCCGCTATTTTGATACTTTTGATGGTAAGATGGCGATCGGACAGCAAAAGCTGAATGGCCATTGGTATCTTTTTGATCAAAAAGGTGCAATGCAACGAGGCTTCCAAAATATTCCCGAGCAAAATAAAACAGTCTATTATAATCAAGATGGTTGGATGTTGTATGGGGTACAACAGATAGAACAAGCCAAATATTATTTCGATCCGATCACAGGCGCTTTAAAAATAGATGGTGCGGGTTATGATAGACAAACTGGAACTTTGAGTTATTACGCTAAGGATGGAAAACAAACAGTAGGTAATATCATTTTAGATGGTAAAACATATGATTTTACCACTGGGATCCTTAGAGTTTTAGGACAACAGTTCATAACCCTCAAAGGACAAACATATTTATTGAATCACACGCAGGTGATCACAGGCCAACAAAAATTAAATGGAGCTTGGTATTATTTTGATCTTGCTACGGGTGTAATGGCGCGAGGCTTCCAATATTTGGCTGATCAAAATAAGACAGTCTACTATAATGACCAAGGTCAAATGAAATATGGGCAACAAAAGATCGCTGGTCATTGGTACTTATTTGATACATTCAACGGAGCGATGAAGACTGGACTTCAATATATTTCTGATCAAAATAAGACAGTCTACTATGCTAATAATGGGCAAATGCAGTATGGAACAGTTCGTGCAGGGAAGATAACATATTATACAGATCTAGTTACAGGTTCGATCATTGGAGTGTTAAATGATGCTGAAGTTATCGGACAAAATCCTGAATTGCCTACTGGCTGTGAGATAACAGCGGTAACAATGATGTTGCGCTATGCGGGAAAAGATGTTAATAAGATCCAACTAGCTCATGAAATGCCACGAAGTAACAATGGAGACTATGGCTTTGTTGGTGATCCATTTAGTGTGACTGGCTGGTGGGTCTTTCCCACAGGCGTAGCTCCAGTAGTCGATCATCACCTAGGCACTAGCAAGGTCATGACAGGAGCTAGCTGGTCTGAGATATACCAACAATTGCTAAAAGGCCATTTAGTTGTGGCATGGGTAGCGCATATGAATGGTTTTATAAATCATGCGGTTACGTTAACTGGGTATCATAATGGGCTCGTTTATTATAACAATCCTTGGACTGCTCATAAAGAACAGCTGACACTTGGACAATTCTATACGCATTGGAATGCTGATAGACAAAGAGCGTTAAGTTATTAATAACTTCTGACAGCAAATAAAAAAGTCTCACTTCTCTGACACTTGTCTTAGAGAAGTGAGACTTTTAGTATTTCCCGAGAAATATCTCACAGATCTGTGTATTTTTCGACTGAGTAACTTAAAGCAGCTTTTTTTAAGAGGTGCGCAAAAGTCTCAGCTTCTGTTGAAGTCAGACCTGCTAAAGCATGTTCATCAACTAGAGCAGTGATCGCATCTAACTTTTTTAAAACACCTTGCCCTTTTTCAGTCAAATATAGTTCAGAGCGTCGATGGTCAGTCGCAGAGATTTTTTTATCGATCCAACCATCTTGTACGAGGCGATTGATCTGGCGAGTCACGACGCTTTGTTCGCGGTGAAGTGAGTCGATAAAATAGTTTTGACTGATCCCAGGCGTTTCTGCAAGAAATTTTAAGTAAAAGTAATTTGATTCACTTAAGCCAAGTTGCTCACAGTGATAGTTCAACTCCTGGCGCACTTTATTATTAAAGATCGAGGCATATTTGTCGACTTCTTTGACCATCTTAAGCTTCCTTTCGTGGACTGTGGCGCAAGTAAGTGAGAAAAGCAAAAAGCATGAGTAAAACTAAAATAACAGTCGTCCACATCGAAAGACGCATTCCTGTGATAAAGTTCGTTGGGATATTGGCGATAACGATCAAGAGTGTAACAGAAGAAGCGCCAAAGGCTTGACGTAAGCTGTTATTGAGTGCTGTGGCATGACTGACATTTTCAGGTGCGATCTCGATGAAAGCCTCTGACATCGCAGGAGAAAAGACAAGAGCATTTCCGATCATGCGCAACATATAAGCGACTGTTAAAAGCCAAAGCGGTGTTGTTTTAGAGATAAAGACAAAGGGGATCGCTGCGATCAACATCAAGATCCCCCCTGAGATGATCAGATATTTTGGACCGTGTTTATCGTAAAAACGGCCTACTAAAGCAGCACTCAATGCATTGGCGACTGCTCCTGGTAAGAGGATCATCCCAGAGACCATACTATTGACGTGTAAGACGTTTTGGGTAAAGATCGGGAGCATTTGTTCTGTGCCAAGTAAGACCATAAAAGCGCAGATCCCCACTAAAGTCATCAGTCTAAAAGAACGATTTTTGATCAATTGCACTTTCAACATCGGTTGTTTTAAAGTGAGTTGGCGTTTGACAAAGAAAGATAAGATCAAAAGACCACTTAGTAACATGATCCAACCAAGCAGAGCTTGTGTTTGGAAAAAGGTCAAACTAGCAAGCGTTAAGCCAGAACCAAGAAGAGATAAAAAGACTGAGAAAAAGTCGATCTTGATCTCTTTTGGTGTCGTAAAATTAGGAAATACCAAGAAACCGATCAACCAAACTAAGATCATCAGTGGAAAGACAATGATGAAAATGTAACGCCAACCTAGGCTATTGACGATCAAACCAGAAAGCGTTGGTCCGATCGCTGGTCCAAATGCGATCACAAGGCCAGACATTCCAAGGATCGTACCGCGTTTTTCTAACGGATAGATCGAGATCATCGTTGTCATTTGAAAGGACATCAAGATCCCGCTAGCACAGGCCTGTACGAGCCGGGCTAAGAGCAACGACCAAAAATTCGTTGCAAAGCAACCGATCAAAGTTCCAAGTAAAAATGTTGCGATCGTACTCAAAAAGACATTACGATTTTTAAATTTTTCATACATATTAGACGATAACGGAGTGATGATCCCGATCATCAAAGTATAGCCTGTTGTGAGCCATTGAACTAAAGTCAAACTCGTATCCATTTCATGTTCGATCACAGGCAAAGCAGTGATCATCATCGTTTGACTCGTTAAGCTGATAAAACTAGAGAATAAAAGCAAAGCAGTTACGATCAGCCTGATCTTAGGATCGATCGTTTTAGCGATATTGACCATTAAAAAATTCCTTTCAAAAATAAATGTAAATGCATTTAATATGATACATGCTATTGCATTTAATTGCAATGTATTTGTGTGATTACAAAATGATGATATTTAAACTAGAAAATGATTGGGAATGAAATGTATAATGAAAAATATAGTAGTATAGTGATCTTAGTTTGAAAATGAGGTGTACATGATGAAAGCTATCTTAACAGTAGTGGGACAAGATAAGGTCGGGATCGTTGCTTCTGTGAGTCAATTTTTGGCACAAGAACAGATCAATATCTTAGATATCAGCCAGACGATCTTAGATAAATATTTTACGATGATGATGGCGGTATATATTCCCGAAAAGTGTGATCTAAAAGAGCTCGAGACTAAGCTATCTGCCTTGGGGCAAGAGCTAAAAGTGGAGATCAATTTAAGGAATGAAGCTGTCTATAATGCGATGCATCAACTATAGAAGTGATATAACGTTCGTGAGAAAGTTAAAATGTAGGACGAATATTGTATCGAGTATCAAATGCTAAAGAAAAATCTGAAAGATCAAGTGTCATTTCTTATTTGTTAAGATATGAAAACACTAATGTTGTCGGTATTAATTAAAATCAAGAAAGGAAGACTATATTATATATAGCAGTGTGAGTCGATGGAATTTGAAAAGATCTTAGAAACAATCCAGATGATTAAAGACCAAAACTTAGATGTACGCACGATCACAATGGGGATCTCCCTCCTTGATTGTGTTGATAGCGATAGTAATAAAGCTTGCCAAAAGATCTACACTAAAATTACGACTAAGGCTAAGGACCTCGTTAAAGTTGCTGAGCAGATCGAGATGGAATATGGGATCCCGATCATCAATAAACGGATCACGGTGACCCCGATCTCCTTAGTGGCAGCAGATTCTGAGGCTAAAGATTATATTAAATATGCAAAAACGCTTGACCGTGCTGCAAAAGATTTAGGAGTAGACTTTATCGGAGGTTTTTCTGCGCTTGTGCAAAAAGGCATGACTAAAGCAGATGAGCGGTTGATCGCTTCTTTACCAGAAGTTTTGACACAAACTAAACTTGTGTGTGGTTCAGTTAATGTCGGTTCGAGCAAGAGTGGGATCAATATGGATGCAGTCCGTCAGATGGGTGAAGTCATCACTGAAGCAGCTAAAATCGATTATCGTGCTAATACTAAACTAGTTGTTTTTTGCAATGCAGTCGAAGATAATCCGTTTATGGCTGGTGGATTTCATGGCGTCTCTGAGCCAGATGTCGTTCTCAATGTTGGCGTCTCTGGACCAGGCGTTGTCAAAGTGGCGCTAGAAAAAGTCAAAGGTCGACCTTTAGATGAGGTGGCGGAAACGATCAAAAAGACGGCTTTTAAAGTTACACGTATGGGACAATTAGTTGGCACGATCGCATCTGAGCGTCTAAATGTGCCTTTTGGGATCGTTGATCTTTCGTTAGCACCTACGCCAGCAGTGGGCGACTCAGTTGCACAGATCTTGGAAGAGATCGGGTTGGAACAAGTAGGGGCCTATGGTACGACAGCAGCACTAGCGTTACTAAATGATGCTGTTAAAAAAGGTGGTATTATGGCTTGTAGCCATGTTGGCGGACTTTCAGGTGCTTTTATCCCCGTTTCGGAAGATGCAGGGATGATCGCAGCTGTTAAAGAAAAGACGCTTTCACTAGCTAAATTAGAGGCAATGACAGCTGTTTGTTCTGTTGGCCTTGATATGATCGCCGTTCCTGGAGATATCCCTGCGACAACAGTCAGTGGAATGATTGCCGATGAAGCAGCGATCGGGATGATCAATAATAAGACGACAGCAGTTCGGATCTTACCAGTCCCAGGAAAGAAGGTAGGAGAAGAAGTTGAATTTGGCGGACTTTTAGGCTATGCGCCACTGATGGATTATGTACGTGCTGATAGTCGAAAGTTGATCGAACGTGGTGGATCGATCCCAGCTCCGATCCATAGTTTTAAGAATTAGGCGAATGTTTTTGAAAGAAATTGAATAAATAGGAGCGATAGATACTAGGATATGTGGGAAAAAGCGTAAACTAGTATCTTTTTTTAGGAAATTTTTGCATACTTTTTGCTCGTTTTTGGATGATTTTGAAGTTTTGTGATTGATTTTTAGCTAAATGAGTGCTAAGATAATTTGGGAGGTGTAATGAAAGTGCTTGCAGAAGAAAGGCAACAACTGATCATGCAGATGTTGAAAGAAAACAACGTTGTTAAGCTACAAGAGATCTGTGAACGAGCCGTTTGTTCGGAATCATCGGCGCGGCGTGATCTTCAACTATTAGAAGAACAAGGACGCTTAGTGCGGATCCATGGTGGAGCAAAGATCAAACATTCGCTTCAACAAGAGTTAGACATGGATGGCAAAGCCACTAAAAATGTGCTTGAAAAAGCGCTCCTGGCTAAAGAAGCTGTCTTACAGATCGAAGATGATGATGTGATCTACTTAGACGCAGGGACGACGACTTTAGCGATGATCCCATATTTAGCAGAAAAGCATGATCTAACAGTTGTAACAAACGGTGTTTTACATGCGTCATATCTAGCTGATCGTGGGATCAGGACGATCTTAGTTGGTGGTGCTTTGAAGAACACGACTAAAGCGATCGTAGGTGTCAAAGCTGTCAGTTACTTAGGTCAATTTAGATTCAATAAAGCATTTCTAGGTATAAATGGGATCCACCATAAATATGGCTTTACGACACCTGATCCAGATGAAGCTGAAGTCAAACAAATGGCACTAGAACAAAGTGAGGAAACTTTTGTTTTAGCTGATCCGACTAAGTTTGATATCGTTTCATTTGTCAAAGTTGCTGATCTTTCGCAAGCTACGATCATTACGACTGGTCTTTCACCACAGTTAAACGCACGCTATAGTGAACAAACAACGATTCAGGGGGCAATAAGATGATCTATACTGTAACCGTCAATCCATCGATCGATTACATCGTCCAATTAAAAGAATTGACTTTAGGCGAAGTCAACCGAATGGATTATGATAACAAATTACCTGGAGGCAAAGGGATCAATGTTTCACGGATCTTAAAAGAACTTGGTCTTGATAATACAGCTTTGGGTTTCCTTGGTGGTTTTACAGGTGAATTTGTCAAAGAAGCTTTAGAGAAGACAGGTTTGAAGACGAATTTTACTCCGATCAAAGACGACACGCGGATCAACGTAAAGATCAAAGCACAAGCTGAAACAGAGATCAACGGGCGTGGACCGCAGTTGAGCGCAGCAGAGATCGCTAGTTTCAAAGCACAATTTGATAAATTGACACCAGATGATGTCGTTATTTTTGCAGGGAGTTTAGTCCCAAGTTTAGACGATGATTTTTATTTTGATCTGATCAAAGTGATCCGCCAAAAAGGTGCCCAATTTGTGATCGATACGACTGGGGAAAGCTTGTTAAAAACGTTGCCTGAAAAGCCATTGGTCGTAAAACCAAATAACCATGAATTGGCGGAATTGTTTGATGTTGAGTTAGATGGTATCGCTGATATCGTCAAATACGGGAAAAAGCTCCTTGAAATGGGAGCCCAACACGTGTTGATCTCAATGGCTGGCGATGGTGGTCTGATGATCACAAAAGATAAAGTTTACCGTTCGTATGCACCAAAGGGAACCGTGGTCAACTCTGTCGGTGCTGGCGATTCAATGATCGGGGGGTTCACTGGAACATTTGCTAAAACAAATGATCCCTTGGAAGCTTTCCGCTATGGGCTAGCTTGTGGTTCAGCCACAGCCTTTTCTGAAGATCTTGCTGATAAAGCAAAGATCGATGAGATCTTACCATTGATCAAGATCGAAGAGTATAAATAAAACAAAAAGGAAGTGCAAAGAATGGATATTCGCGATTTGTTGATGACAGATATCATGATCATGGATCTTGATGCCACGACAAAAGCAGAAGTTATCGATGAAATGGTGCATAATCTTTACGAACATGGCATCATCGATAACGAAGAAGTTTACAAAAAAGATATTTTAAAGCGTGAAGCTGAAGGCTCAACTGGTATGGGCGATGGGATCGCGATCCCACATGCACATGATGAAGCTGTCAAAAAACCAGCTGTGATGTTTGCGCGCAGTGTCAAAGGTGTCGATTATCAATCGATGGACGGGCAACCAGCGCACTTGTTCTTTATGATCGCTGCCCCAGAAGGTGGCGACAACACGCACTTAAAAGCTTTAGCTGCTTTGTCACAAGTTTTACTTGATCCAGCAGTTGTTAGTGCTTTGAAAGCAGCTGATACGCCACAAAAAGTACAAGATATTTTTGCTAAAGCTGTGGCTAAAAAAGAAGCTGAAAATAAAGCTCAAGAAGAACAAGAAAAAGCAGCTCAAAATGCACCAGTCGATGATTCTAAGCCATATATCGTTGCCGTAACAGCTTGTCCTAATGGGATCGCGCACACATATATGGCCGAAGAAAACTTGAAGAAAAAAGCCAAAGAAATGGGCGTCGACATTAAAGTCGAAACGAATGGTTCTGAAGGGATCAAGCACCGTTTGACACCAGAAGAGATCAAACGAGCTAAAGGTGTTATCGTGGCAGCTGACAAAAAAGTCGAGATGGCTCGTTTTGACGGTAAAGAATTAGTCAACCGTCCGGTAACAGACGCGATCAAAGAACCAGAAAAATTGATCAATGAAGTGTTAGAAGATAAGGCACCGGTCTATCACGCTAGTGCTTCTGATGCTACAGCAGACGAAGAAGAAAGCTCGAACGGTTCAGTTTGGGGCAATATCTATAAACAATTGATGAACGGGATCTCTCACATGCTACCATTTGTTATTGGTGGTGGGATCTTGATGGCGATCTCCTTTATCGTTGAGCAATATATGGGAGGCGCTAAATCACCAGCTTTTATCTTCTTAAATAACGCTGGGAACATGGCTTTTGCCTTCATGGTCCCTGTTTTAGCCGCTTATATCGCTGAAGCGATCGGTGATCGTCCAGCCTTGATGCCTGGTTTTGTCGGTGGTTTCATGGCGACAGTTTACTCTGGGTCATTTGGCGGAGCTTATACAGCAAACGTAATGTCAGATGCTAAATCGGCTGCTGGTTTCTTAGGTGGGATCGCTGCTGGTTTTATCGCTGGTTACTTGATGGTTGGCTTAAAGAAGCTTTGTGCTAACTTACCACGTTCAGTTGAAGGTATGAAGCCAATGTTGATCTACCCGATCTTAGGCTTGTTGTTCATTGCGTTGATCATGTATTACATCATCAATCCGATCTTTTCAACAGTCAACATTTGGATCACGAACTTCTTGAATCATTTAGGAACAGGAAATACTGTTGTCTTGAGCCTTGTTTTAGCTGGGATGATGGCCGTCGACATGGGAGGCCCATTCAACAAAGCTGCTTATGTCTTTGCTTCTGGGGCTTTTGCTAACGATCCTAAATCTGTTGCAGCTGCTGGTTTGATGGCAGCCGTGATGGTCGGCGGGATGATTCCTCCATTTGCAACAGCGATCGCAACGACTTTCTTCCCAAATAAATTCCCTGAAGAAGAACGTCGTGCTGGGGTCTCCAACTGGGTCTTAGGTTTCTCCTTTATCACAGAAGGTGCGATCCCATTTGCTAGTGCAGATCCAGGTCGCGTGATCCCATCATGTGTGATCGGTTCTGCGATCGGGGGAGCTCTTGTTGGGCTTTGGCATGTGTCTGTGCCAGCCCCACACGGCGGTTTCTGGGTAACACCATTAGCTACGAATCCATTAGGTTACATCGGGGCAGTTGTGATCGGTTCGATCATCGCTGGTGTGATCTTAGGTCTTTGGAAAAAAGAACGTAAATAATAAAGTAAGAAGAGTTAGTTGATCTGTTTAACTAACTCTTTTCTTTATAAAGTAGAAATGAAAAAAGGTAGTCGAAAGTTTTAGAAAGTTCGACTACCTTTTTTGTGCTAAAAAGCTTATTAAAAGTAACTTTGAACTTTTTTCGTATTTAATTACATAAAACGTAAAAAATAATTTGAAAAAATTAAAAAATTATAGTAACATAGCACCGATGATATATATGTTAAACGATTAACATATTGAATGAATAACTATAATGAAAGAAGGAGTACTTGTGATCGAACGTAAGAAAATGTATAAGTCTGGTAAGCATTGGGTCGTAGCAACTGTTGTAGCCTCTTCACTATTAGCTGGGACCAATGCAGTATCTGCCGATCAAAATGATACAGTAACAGCAAAAGATACACCTCAAGTTGAAATGAGTGTCGCAAAAACACAAAGTGATGAGGTGGAGTTAACTACACAAGCTGATCAAAAAGAGGTGACAAACGATAGTGATATTCAGTCAGGTGCTGAAAAAAACATATCTGAAGCACAAGAAACTACATCTTCTAACGTAACGGATACGAGTAAGGATGAAGCTCAGTTAGCTAGCTCAGTACAAGCATCAGTACCAGAACAAACAGAAAAAGTTGATACAACTGTTGGCGTGGAAAATTCAAAAGACGCGACATCAGTAAACAACGAAGTTACGACAGCTAGTGAGACCAAGATTTCAACAACAGCTAAGTTAGCTACACAAAATAGCGATAAGACAACGTCTGCAGTTACAAAAATTGAAGCGACAGTAAAAAATGAAAGTACTCGTCCAACATTAAATGAGACAGCTCAAAAAATTGCAGATGAAGCTAAGTTAAATACTAATGATTTAACTGATGAACAAATCAATGCTTTAAATAAAGTTATTGTAGATGATTCAAATGGAACGAAAATGACTTACAAAAACTTTGAAGACATTGCAAATGCTTTGATCAATCAAGATTCACGTTATGCTATTCCATATTTTAATGCCTCACAAATCAAAAATATGCCAGCTGCATACACACGTGATGCAGAGACAGGTGAATATGCCGACTTAGATATTTGGGATTCTTGGCCTGTTCAAGATGCACAAACAGGATATGTTTCAAATTGGAACGGATATCAACTTGTGATCGCAATGATGGGACGTCCAGGATATGAAGATAACCATCTTTACTTACTCTATAATAAATATGGAGATAATGATTTCTCACATTGGAAGAATGCAGGTTCGATCTTTGGGTATAACGAAACACCAGATATTCAAGAATGGTCTGGTTCAGCTATTGTAAACAAAGACAATTCCATCCAATTATTTTATACTAAGAATAATACCGGAAATGGGCGCCACAATGATCAACGTGTAGCGACTGCAACAATCTACTTAGATCACAATAATAATGAAGTTTCGATTGCTAAAGTTGAAAATGATCGTGTGATCTTTTCTGGTGATGGCTATCACTACCAAACTTATGATCAATGGGCAAATCATAAAACTTTTGATGATGACTTTACTTTGCGTGATTCTCATGTTGTAGAAGATGAAAATGGTGATCGCTACTTAGTTTTTGAAGCTAATACAGGAATGCAAGACTATCAGGGTGAGCACCAGATCTATAAATGGTCTAACTATGGTGGCGATGCAGCTTTTAATACAAATAGTTTCTTTAATATTTTAAGTAATGCTGATAAAAAGTCACGTGCTAAGTGGGCTAATGCAGCTATTGGAATTTTGAAATTAACTAATGATCAAAAACGTCCAGAAGTGGAAACTATTTTTGATCCTTTGGTAACTGCTCCAATGGTAAGCGATGAGATCGAACGTCCTAATGTTGTAAAACTTGGAGATAAATATTACTTATTTGCAGCTAGTCGGTTGACTAGAGGTGTAGATACTGATTTAATCACAAAGGCTAACCAAACGGTTGGTGATAACGTTATTATGCTGGGTTATGTTTCAGATAATTTGAAGAGTGGCTATCGTCCGTTGAATAGTTCTGGAGTAGTGTTGACTGCCTCAGTTCCTGCTAACTGGAGAACTGCGACTTATTCATACTATGCCGTTCCAGTCGAGGGATATAGTGACCGTGTCTTAGTTACAGCATATATGACGAATCGTGGTGAAGTAGCAGGTGAAGGTAAGAACTCTACTTGGTCACCAAGCTTTTTAGTTCAAATTAACCCGGATGGGACGACTCAAGTATTAGCTAAAATGACTAACCAAGGTGATTGGATCTGGGATGATAGTAGTGAAAATCCTGAAATGATGGGAACCCTTGAAACTGCTGCTTTACCAGGCGAACGTGAAAAGCCAGTTGATTGGGATCTGATCGGTTATGGCTTAAAACCACATACGCCAGCAAAACCAACTGAACCAACAAATCCAAGTGTACCAGAAGTGCCAACAACACCAGAAACACCAAGTGATCCGGAAGTACCAACGACTCCAGAGACACCAAGTAATCCGGAAGTACCAACGACTCCAGAGACACCAAGTGTGCCAGAAGTACCAACAACGCCAGAAACACCAGTTGTACCTGATAAGTACGTTGTTCCAACTGAACCAACTTCGCATGTTGCTAAAGATACACAAACTGAATTACCACAATTGAATGAAGAAAAAGGTGGTAGTTTAGCTATGCTTGCAGCTGGCATGAGTGCGGTCTTGATGGGATTAGGCTTAAGATCAACTAAAAAGCGGCGTTCAAACTAAATTTTTAGGACTGGGAAAACTTAGTCCAAAGTAAAATCTGATATTTACGCTACTAAAAAAGCACTAGGATCTCCTAGTGTTTTTTTGTTTAGTGCTATTAAACTAGTGGGAGATCCAGCTGAAGCAATTAGTCAGCATTGAATATCAGAACTGATGTAGTGTATCATAAACTTTGTATCTAATTTAAGAATTCAGGCGGTGAAAAAGTGAAAGATAATTCGATAAAAGGTCAGATCATAATGCTCGTGGGGGTATTTATATTTGCAACTGCTGATCTATTTTGGGCTACGACTCCAAATGTAGTCTCATACTATACGCAACCGTCATTACAGTTAAGTTCATTAAATATGTTCCATAGTTTGACAGTGATCGGGGAACCCCTACTTTTGCTTGGGTTAGGAGCATATAGTGTTCAAAGTAAAAATCCAGTTGCAAAAGCTGCAAAGTTTTGGCTGTATACTTTTTTTTGTGGTCTTTTGATGGCGTTGGTATATTTTTTAGTAGAGAAAGATATTTCGGCCTGGTTGCTCTATGGTGTTTTTTTACCGATTTTACGTAATACGTATCCAATAATAACTGGGATCATCATAGGCTTAGTGTTATTGCCATTTTATCAACGTATAGTTGCCAAAGCGCCTTACTTTACATATGTCTTTTTAGGGATCATTTTTTTATTACCGATGATTTTTGATAAAGATATCTTTGGTACTAGTGGTGGAGATTCAATAGTGGCAAGTTTAGCGTTGTTTTATCTTGGGAGCACTTTGACTATAGCACCGTTAAAATTGACGAATGGCAAAGTTTGGTGCTTATTAAGTGTGAGCGTAGTTTTGCAACTATTGTTAGCCGCTATTATGCCGACATTTTCAATGGCGGCTCATAATGATCTAAATACGATAGGAAGATTTTATACTGCAGCTTCGTTTCTCACTGTAGCGCTAGCGGTCTGCTTATTTTTATTGCTCAAGAGGTATTTGGGGTTTGAAATGAGAGGCCATGTAGAATATTTAGTCCTTTCTGTATTAGTGATCAGTAACTTAAACGATGTAACTAATATGATCATCGCATTTAATGATAAAGTAGTTGGGAAAGCTACTCTGAAAGTAGCCGGTCTTATAACACTAGAGGTCGTGCTAGGATTAAGTTGTATTTTTATTATCAATTTTATTTTGATCAATTTACCATTTGTACAAAGAATCGGACAGAAGATCACAAAAGCTTTACCTCCTTTTACTGTCGAAACAGCAGATCAATGGCTCAAAGAACGGTTAGTTCAAGTCAGAGACTTTTGTCAGAGTCATATGCCTTATTTGAGCGGACTTATAGGGGCCTACATCTTGGCTTGTCTGTCATTTTTATTTATGAATACGTCATGGTCGATCGAGATCGATGTCGATGTTCATTATAATATTTTTGCTTATACATTAGGGGCTCGTCAGATCGAGGTCTTATTAACGACTGTTGTGATCTGCCTACTGTTTAAGTTTGTTTGGGCTTTAACAGATCGTTATTGGCTATCAGAGATTTTGGTAGGCTCATTTGTGATCATTTGGACAGTTGCTAACCGCTTAAAGATCGAGACTCGAGCCGAGCCGATCATACCATCTGAATTAGCGATGGTCAAAGCCCTCGGTAGTTTACTTAGTATGGTAGAAAATTGGATCGTGATCACTGCTTTGTGTGTCTTGGCGTTAGCAGTCGGTTTGAGTATTTATCTGGAAAGAAAATATCCATTTGGTAGAAAAAGCTGGCCAAAACGCTTGATTTGGGTGTTTGTACCGATTTTATTTTTTAGCAGTTCTTTTTATATCAACCATCCTAATTCATATGTCAGAGTCTTTATGGATAAAATTGGGAATCTACCAACTTTTTATAACCAATTAGCTGGAGCACAAAGAAATGGTCCGATTTTGCAATTTGTGAACAACCTTGATGTCGAGATCATGGCTAAGCCAGCAGATTATTCTGAAAAAACGATGCAAGAGATCGCTAGGCGCTATACAAAACGAGCACAACAGATCAATAAAACACGGAAAAATAACTTAGGCGATCAAATCGTGATCTTTGGTTTAAGTGAGAGTTTTGCTGATCCAACGCGTATTCCAGGGCTCGCTTTGCCAAATGATCCGATCCCCTATGTGCGTTCTTTAAAACAAGCAACGACTTCAGGCTATATGCTTAGTTCAGGTTATGGTGGTGGAACTGCAAATATGGAATATATGGCGCTAACTGGGCTAAATTTAGCTAATTTCTCACCAACTTTACCGACGCCATATACGCAACTAGTTTCAAGGCAAAGCTATGCTCCAAATATCACACAATATTTCCCAGAATCAGTTGCGATCCACCCATATATAGGCGTTTACTATAATCGACAAAGTGTTTATCAAAAATTTGGGTTTGATCGCTTTATGTATCTTGGGAGTCAGTATCCGATCAAGTACCAAAAGAAGATCGATCGAAGTCCGTATCTTTCAGATGAGACTGCCTACAAGAATACATTAGCTCAAATAAAGCAAGCTAAAAGTGGGCTATTTATCAATTTAGTTACGATGCAAAATCATTATCCATATAATAAGCACTACTATAATGATTCAAATAAATTTGAACCAGAAGGTGAAGCAGCAAGTGCAGATGTCAAGACGATGGTCAAGGACTACGCCACAGGATTATCCCACTCTGATAAAGCTGTACAAGAGTTCATCAAACAGATCGATCTGATCGATAAACCGATCACCTTTGTTTTTTACGGCGATCATTTACCAGGTATTTATCCAACAGTCGATATGAAAAAGTATGGGCTGACATTACATGAGACGGATTACTTTATTTATTCAAATGCTTATGCTCAGAAATTAGGCGCTAGAAAGTTGACAAAAGCGACTCAGCTTGTTACGCCAACTGATTTTCCAGCGTTAACGACTGAGCAGACCAATGCAAAGATCTCAGCTTATTATGCTTTATTGACTGATGTGACTAATAAACTTCCAGCACTTACGATGAACACTTCTGAGAGTACAAGTAATAGTTATAATACAAGCTTAGAATTGATCGATGAAAAAGGTGCTCAAGTTACTAAAAAAGAGCTTACCCAAGAACAAAAGCAGATCTTGCATGATTATCAACTAGTTCAATATGATATAACTGCTGGAAAACAATATCTGGCAAAAGAAAATTTTGACAAGTGAGAGATTTACTGAGTTCTTAGAGGGGGAGATATTAAATGTTGAATAAAAAAAATAATTTCATGATCAATTGCAGTGTCGTATTACTCTTTTTATTGCTTGCCATACTCATGGTCAGTCCGTTAGTTACAACTGGGCGGATCGCAGCACAAGTCGACTGGCTTTTTCACGCCTCGCGTGTTGAACAGATCTATCGCAATTTAAAAGAAGGTAGTTTGTTTACTTATATTGCGACTTCAACGTTTCAAGGAACAGGTGTCGGATCATTTTTGTTTTATCCAGTTGTTTTTATCTACCCGTGGGCGTTATTGCGCTTTGTTTTAGCGCCAGTTCAAGCGTACTATGCTTGGGTCGCAGGTGTGCTCTTTTTGACAATGGTCATCAGCTATTTTAGCATGTTGTCTTTTTCAAAAAATGCTCATGTAAGAAGCCTGCTGTTTGCTCTTTTGTACACTATGGCGCCGTATCACCTGTATCTTGGACCGGCTAGTTTTGTGATCGGAGAATTTGTGGCCACAGCGTTTATTCCTTTAGTCTTCTTAGGGTTTTATCAAGTTATGTGGGGAAAACGTTCGAAATGGTATTTGCTTTCGCTTGGGATGACTTTATTACTTTATAGTCATATGCTGAGCGTTTTATTGACGGCTGAGATCTTAGTTGGTCTTTTACTTTGGGGGTCATTCAAACAAAAAAAGCTGGCTTGGTCGCGTTTATTGACCTTGTGTGCAAGTGCGCTAGTTGTATTGATCTTAGGCTTGCCGATCTTGATCCCACTGTTGACCGATTATGTAGGCCAAGGGATCACAGCTACTTATCCTGGAGTAGGAATGTTGCAAACGTTAGGTGAAGTTGTCGTTGCTTCGTTTAGTAACCTTGCGACAAGCTCGAGTGTAGGCCTAGTTTTATTACTTGTCTTACTGAGTGGCTGGAAGTGGATCAAAAAAGATTCTTATGAGCTTCCTTTATATGTGGCAGCGTTGATCTTGACACTGCTCTCGACTTCAGTATTTCCTTGGAAATATTTTAACGGGACCTTTTTGACGGTGCTTCAATTGCCGTACCGTTATTTGATCTATGTTATTTTATTTACTGCGATCTTAGCTGCCCGGGGGCTCGAGACTTTTTTCCTTCGGCAAAAGTGGTATTTGACACCAAAAGGAAAAAAGGCCACTGTCTGTAGTTTATTGATCGTGATGTTGTTAGGTTATTTTGGTTCGATCAGTAATTTGACTGACCGCTTAGCATCGACTGAAAAAAATAAAGCGACCGTATTGAAAAAATTAGCTCCAGGTGAACAAAAGATCTTGTACGCTGGGCTTTTGAACAATAAGAATTATCAATACCCATTTGATTATTGGGCGCAAACAGGCGAAGTCGATTATTTTCCGACTAAGACGCTAAAAAAAGATCACTTTTTAGAATATATCGTGATGGATTGGGAAAAAGCTTACCGAACTAATAAAGATGTTTATAGCATCATCAGCAATGAAACTTATGTTGATGGAAAAAGCAGTCCGTTAAGGCCAGTCACCCAAGCTAATCGTTTTGACTATACATTAGATCTAGCTAAACAAACGATGTTAGACCTACCGATCATCCACTATAAACACACGGTCGTAATCCTTGACGGTCAAGAGGTGAGCTATCAAAATAGCAAACGGCAAACGATCGCACTCCAAGTTCCCAAAGGAAAACACCAATTAACGATCAGCTATCAGCCATCACGCTGGTTCTTTTTAGGCGGAAAAGTTGCTTTGCTGGGTTGGGGGCTATTGCTTGGTTGGATCTTGTGGGATCTTATTCGATGCAAGAAAACACAACAATAAAAATAGGCTGAAAAAATTCAAAATAGCAAAAACGCTAGGGAACAGTGCTTTAAAAAGTTGTCCCTAGCGTTTTTCTAATGTCATAACTAGTTATTTTTACTTAGTGATCGAGTTTTTTCAGCCTCATTTTAGTTATTTCTTACGCTCTTTGAGGAAAAAGATCACTGTTAAGAGCAGGAGAAAGGCCGCTCCGACTGAGACTGAGACGCGCGTATCTGGATTGATGAACATAAAGATCATGATCACTAAAAGCGAGATGATCGCAAAATAATTTGAAAAAGGGTAAAGTGGCATCTTAAAAGGATGCTCTGTCAGTGCTGTTTGGTTTTGGCGTCGAAAACGCAGTTCAGAAAGTAAGATCACAAACCACGGGATCATCCCAGGTAAAACACTGGAACTATAAACGACCACGAAAAGATTAGCTGTACTTTTGCTCAAACTTGTCATGATGATATTTAAGATAAAGCCAAGTAAGATCCCACCTGAGATCGCTAAGATCGCGATATTTGGCACAACGTGTTTAGAAAGTCTACTAAAGACTTTTGGTGCTTCACGGTCGATCGAAAGTTTAAAGAGCATTCGACTCGAGCTATAGATCCCTGAGTTGGCCCCAGACATAGCTGCTGTCAAAACAACAAAGTTGATGATCGAAGCAGCTCCAGTGATCCCGACTTTAGAAAATGTTTCAACAAAAGGTGAGCCGATCGCAGCTAGTTGATCCCAAGGATAGATCGTAACGATCACAAAGATCGCACCAATATAAAAGATCAAGATCCGCCACACGATCGATTTGACTGCTGATACGATCGCATTTTTAGGATCAGCAGCCTCCCCAGCAGTGATCCCTAAAAGTTCGATCCCTTGATAAGAACCGACGATGATCGAAAGTGAAAACATAAAGCCTTTAAAGCCACCAGTGAAGAAACCGCCATGTGACCAAAGGTTTGAAAGTCCAAGTGGATGCCAACCGTTACCAAAACCTAAAAAGATCACCATCAGACCAACAACGATCATCAAAACGATCGTCACGACTTTGATCAACGCAAAATAAAATTCAAGCGTTCCATAAGCTTTAGCAGAAGCCAGATTAGCTAAAGTCAAAGTGATGATCACGACAAGGCCTGAGACCCAGTCGGGTAGATCAGGCCACCAAAAGTTCAAGTATTGTGTCACAGCGATGACTTCACTGATCCCAACAACGATATATTGAAAAATATTGCTCCATTTAGTTAAATATCCTGCTAAAGGATGGATGTAATCAGTGGCATAATCAGCGAAAGATCCTGTCCCAGGTTTGATGTAGATCATTTCACCTAAAGCACGCATTACTGCGTATAAAACGATCCCAACAAAAGCATAAGCAAGTAAGACAGAAGGACCAGTCCATTTGATCGTTGAAGTTGATCCCATGAAAAGTCCGACTCCGATCGTGCCACCTAAGGCGATCATTTCCATTTGGCCTGATGTCAATGAGCGATTCAAATGTTGATGCGATTGCTCATTTTGTTCCTTACTCATAATAAATTCCCCATTTCTTGTTGAATAGATAAAAAAGCTAACTGCCCTCCTGAAGATCTAGTTAGTCTTAGGCTGGTCAGTTAGCTTTTATCGGCATCTGTAATTATCTCAAAGAGCCCCAACCAGCTTAAATAGTTGTGGTTGAGGTGGTGGTCGTTGTGTTATTGTTCAAGTTTATCAATGCTCTAAAATATAGCATAATTGACCTCCATGAGATTGTTATAAGGTTAGAATACCATTAAGGCTAGGGACATGCAAGTTGAAATTTTTAACAATAGTAAGTCAAAATTTGTAGTATAGTGCAAAAAAATGTAATATACTTCTTAGTGTATATAGTAGTTCTAAGCTAAAGATCTACATAACTAACTGAAAGATCGGGGAATGAGAATGAAGAGAGTAAGGTTGAATTACATAGATGTATTAAATTGTATCGCTATTTTTTTTGTGTTAGTTTTACATTCAGCACAGTTAGCTCATTTTGGGGGTAAAGATGCACCGAATTATCTATTAGCGACAATATTACAGGCAGTATGCATTCCCGCTGTTTTTATCTTTTTCATGAACTCAGGGGCAACTTTACTTACTTATCGCAAACGACAAACAACAGCAGAATTTGCTAAAAGACGTTTTCTAAGAGTCGGACTACCTTTTTTATTTTGGTCGCTCGCTTATTATTTTTTTGATGCAAAATTCAGAGCGTTTCCTGGACCATCTGATCATAGTGCAGGGATAAGTTTTGCTAAATTTATCAAAGCTTTTTTGAATAATGATATCAATAATCTTTTTTGGTTCTTTTATGCAATTATTGCTTTATATTTAGTGACACCGATCTTTTCAACTTTAGTAGATAAGCACAAAGACGTTTTGTGTTATGTCGTTTGTATTTATTTCTTTTTTAATGATGTCTTAAGTTATGTGAGCCATGTAACAGGTTATCAACTTGTTACGCAACATATTGCACAACCGTTACTTACATCGTCGTGGCTAGGCTTTTTTTTAATGGGCTATTTGATCAGAGAAGATTATTTTTCTAAGCGGGTTCAAAATATTTTGATCTTTTTAGGCTTGCTCACTTTGAGTGCTTCGCTTGCAGATGTGATCACTGACGGTAAATATATTTTCTTAAGTGGTTACTCGTCATTTTTATACTCGGTCGCTTTATATTTGATCGTTAAACGAGTAGTTGCGCAGATCAATAATGAAAAAATTTTAGCCAGTTTTCAAATTTTTTCAGGTGCAAGTTTAGGGATATATATATTACACCCACTATTCTATGCATTTTTTGATAAGATCGTCTTCAAAACATCTGTTAGAGATTGGCCGGCTTACCTTGAGGTTTTGAGTTCATTGATCCATATTTTAATCCTGCCGATCATCGCATATTTTATACTCACGCCTTGTGTATTGTTGATCAAAAAGCTCCGTCTAGGTAAGATCTTGATACCATAAAGCAATTATTATTAAGTTAGAGGAATATATCATGACAAAAAAATTATCGATCATTGTTCCATGTTATTTTGAAGAAGAGTCGATCCCTTTATTTTATCAAGCAGTAGAGGAAATAAAAGATCAACTCAAAGGAGTCGAACTAGAATATTGGTTTATTAATGATGGTTCGACAGATAATTCTTTAAAAGAGATGCAAGCGTTACAGGCCAAAGATCCTAAGCATGTCCACTATGTTTCATTCTCACGTAACTTTGGAAAGGAAGCAGCACTATATTGTGGATTGCGCGAAGCTACCGGCGATTATGTGACCGTAATGGATGTCGATCTGCAAGATCCGCCAGCGATGTTGCCTGAGATGCTTGAGATCGTGGAGACAAGTGACTATGATTGTGTGGGGACTCGCCGGATCGATCGGGCAGGAGAACCACCAGTACGATCGTTTTTTGCGCGAATGTTTTATAGGCTGATCAATAAGATCTCAGACACAGAGATCGTTGATGGCGCACGTGATTATCGGTTGATGACCCGTCAAATGGTCGATGCGATCCTTCAAATGAGTGAATATAATCGCTTTTCTAAGGGGATCTTTAGTTGGGTCGGCTTTAAAACTAAATATTTAAATTATGAAAATCAAGAACGAGTAGCCGGTAAAACTAGTTGGAATTTTTGGAGTCTCTTTAAATATTCGATCGACGGGATCGTAAATTTTTCGCAGTTTCCACTTGATATTGCGGCCTTCGTTGGTTTTGGCTCCTCAGTGATCTCAGGACTTGCGATCTTATTTATCATTATTCGTTACTTAGTCCACGGTGATCCAACGAGTGGTTGGGCTTCTACTATTTGTATCATGTTATTTATCGGCGGGATCCAACTCTTTTGTTTGGGGATCGTTGGCAAATATATCGGGAAAATTTTTACTGAGGTGAAAAATAGACCGGTCTATATTATCAAAGAAAAGAAATAAATGATGTTCCACGTGAAACAAATCTAGCAGATCGAGGAACTTTTTCAATTGGTAAATAGCAGTTTTAGAAGAAAAAAAGCATGTGTTACACTATTCAAGAAGAAAAAATAAGATATAGGGACTGATACTTATCATAAGTAAACTTAAAAATTTATTTGATAAAACGATGTTGAAGTTCATCTTAGTAGGGATCGTCAATACGATTTTTGGGATGGGCATAATGTTTATCTTTTATAACTTCTTTCATTTCAGTTATTGGGTATCATCGGCTTCTAATTATATTTTTGGCAGTATTTTAAGTTATTTTTTGAATAAACACTATACTTTCCAAAATAAGTCAAAAAGTATAGTGACGATCGTTAAATTTACGGTCAATATCACGGTTTGCTACCTGATCGCTTATGGAGTGGCGAAGCCATTAGCAGTCTGGATGTTCACAGGTTTTGATCAACATGTGCAAAATAATCTTGCAATGTTAGCTGGTTCAGTCTTTTTTGTTGGCTTGAATTATCTAGGGCAACGCTTTTGGGCTTTTAAAGAAGAAGTGTGATTTAAGGATGAAATGATCATGATAAAAACACTGGACTTGAATCAAAATAGATTAGGTGAACGATTATATTTCTTTAGTTTAGTTTTGTATTTAATCGTTAATTTTATGGCAGGAACAACGTTTTCTAGAGTCTATGGCTTAAATACGATCGTCCTCTTTTTACGATTTTCACAGTTCGCAGCCTTTTTAGTCTTAGTTAAAGTTTTCTTTTTAGATCAGCATGATTTGAAAAAACTTTTAGTATTTGGTGGAGGACTCACCTTATTATTTGTTGTGTGTAAGCAAGCTCGCGAGCTTGATCCGTTTTTTATTACGTGTTTTATGTTAGGCGCCTATAAGATCGCCTATCAAAAGATATTAAAGACGTATCTTATCACCGAACTGAGTTTGTTGTTCGGTGTTTATGGGGCGACGCTTTTGAAGCTACTTCCTAATAATATTCTTTGGCGAGAAGGGGAAGGGATCCCACGCGCTGGTTTAGGTTTAGCGTCTCCCTCAGATCTAGCTTCGCATATTTTTTATGTAATGTTAGCTTATGCTATTTATCGAGACTTTAAATTAAACCGACAAGAGCTAGTTTATTTAAGTTTGATCGCAACTCTAGTTTTTGCAGTGACTAATAGCCGTTTAGATGCACTTTTGATGCTGTTATTATTAGGAATGTTACGCTACCAGAGATATTTATTCTATTTCTTGAAAAAAATAGGAGCGTTAAAAGTTAGTGGAGCGATCATGGCGTATGCAGGCCTAGATCTATTGCTCACGTATGCTTATGCTCCCATGTCTCCCTTCTATCAAAAGCTAGATATTTTACTTTCACGACGGTTATTTTTTGGCAAGATCGCCTTTGATAACTACCCACTTCGCCTTTTTGGTCAATATATTTATCAAAATGGTACTGGTGATCCGCGTGGATACGCTATTTATTATTTCATTGATTCTGCTTTTATTCAGGCATTAATGATGTTTGGGATCGTCTTTTTTGTTGGCATGCTTTGCTTATTAGGTCAGCTTGTTAAAAGAAGCTTTCAAGTGCAGGCTTATAGTATTGTTGCCGCTCTTTTGCTTGTCGTGCTCAGTATGGCGATCAATCACCATTTTTGGAGTATTTCATATAATATTCTACCGTTAGCAGCATGTGCTCAATTGGGGAGGCGTCTAAAAGCAGACAGAAAAGAGCTAGAGCAAAACAGTCGGTTGGATAGCTGACTTTTAAACCCAACAAGGTAAAAAAAGATTTGTGTTGAAAATAATTAGGAAAGGAAAAACTATCTTCTTTCTGAAATCACATTGTATTTAGGAAAGAAGTATAGTGGGTCATCAATTTTGGTAAGAAATAAAAAAATGTTTTGGGATCTACTCTTGCTGACAGTTACGGGGCTGATCGCTATCGTACCCTTTATTAGGCATGGGATCTTGTATACTGGTGTTGATATGGGATTTCATCTAAATAGAGTATCAGAAGTATATAATACATTGAAAAGTGGGCATATATTTAGTTACTTGAATACTCAAAGTTTGAATAATGTCGGGACAGCAGTAAATATGGTGTATGGTGTTTTACCTGTATATCCGCTAGCAGTAGCCATGTTAGTCGTAAAAAACAAAATAACTGCAATTTATTTAGGGATATACATATTATTGCTTTTAACGAGTGTGATCGCATATTTTAGCGCATATAAATTTTGGCATTCAAGATATAAAGCCGTACTATTTGCGCTTTTATATACCTATTCTGCCTACAGCTTTGATATCTATTTTGGAAGCTTTAGCTTAGGCCAAGCTTCAGCAATGTTGTTCTTGCCAATGATCGCTTATGGAGCTTATGCGATCTTCTTTACGAATATGCGAGAATGGTGGATCCTTAGTTTGGGTATGACAGGGGTGATATATACTCATTTGCTCAGCACATTGATATATTCATCTTTAGTAGCATTATTATTCCTAACAGCTCTTGTAAAGCAGATTGATGTGAGACGTTATATTTATTTTGGCTTGGCTATCTTAGTAACGATCAGTGCAACTTTATTTTATTGGGTCTCGTTTAGGAGCATATACAGTGATACCACAATATACACTACAGAGTTTAAAGCGGCGATAACAGGTGAAAATCTTGCTTCTTTTTCTAATTCATTAATAAATGTGATCTTAGGGATAGTTGTGGCGCTTGCCTTTATAATTAGTCTCTGTGCCTGGAAAAAATTTACTGTTTCTGAAAAATATTTAGCGATGTATGCCTTGATCTATGCAGTCATGTTAACTAATATTTCTAATTTTTTATGGTATTATCTTTCCAAAACACCGCTAAAAATGATCCAGTGGCCTGGAAGATTTAGAGTATTATTAGTCTTTCTAGTCATTGCACTGGTCGTTTCAGTCTCTGACCGACTTTTTGTTGAAATTTTTTCTAGAAGAGTCTATTGTGGCGTCTTGCTCACTTTATCAGTCCTTTTATGGCTCAGCAATAGTATAGATTTTTTTAATGCTAGAACTGCTTATACAGAATTAGATTATAGGCCAACAATGACAAAGAGCTTGCCATTTGTCAACTTTAAAATAAGTAATACAAAAAATTATAACAATATAGTCAATAAAAATTATAATGGCGTAGGAAGTTTGGATTATTGGCCTCAGAAAGCGACTGAATACTATAGCGCTTTAGAAGATCATAGAGCTATTATCAATGGGCAGACTAAAGTTGTAAAAACAAAAGGGATCGTCAATGGTGTGGTATTTAAAGATATTACACTTACTCAACGATCAAAGGTCGATCTACCAATGTTAGCCTACGGTGGCTTTAAATACAAAGTCTACGCTAACAAAAAACAAATAATGTCAGGCATATCTAGTCGGCATACAGTGCTTGTAGATCTAAATAAGGGCAAGTATGATGTCAAAGTTGTATATGTACCAAATAATAAGATCAAGCTGGCAAAGATCATTTCAGTTTCAACGATCTTTATTTTGTTGGTGTATGGTAGCTTAAGCTCTTGCAAACGAGGCAATAAAACTAAACAGAGTCAAAATATTTCACAGTGAAATATGCTCGAGTAGCTTAAGATCAAAAACAAAGATCTTTAGCTGCTTTTTTGTAGGATAACTTGAGTAGGAAACGGCTTACTTGATCATGAGAAATCTAGTGAAAAAATTGTTTTTAGCAACATCAAAAACTTGGTAATATTTTTTTATTGATATTTGCTCTTTTGGAAAAGTAGGCGCACATAATGTTATGTGGTATAATGCAAAAAGGATCACCGTCTTTAGACGGCTTTTTGTTTGATTAAATAAATTGAACATTTTTGGAGGATACATAATAATGTCTAAATATTTAGTTGTTGGTGCAGGTTTGTTTGGAGCTGTTTTTGCAAATGAAGCTGCTAAGCGAGGGCATGAAGTGACTGTGATCGAAAAACGTGATCATCTTGCAGGTAATATTTACACAAAAGAGGTCAACGGGATCCAAGTTCATCAATATGGCGCACATATTTTCCACACTTCAAATAAAAAAGTTTGGGAATATGTCAATCAGTTTGCAGAATTCAATCGGTACACAAATACACCGATCGCAAATTACAACGGTGAGATCTATAACTTACCATTCAATATGAATACGTTCAATAAGCTTTGGGGAGTCGTGACACCAGAAGAAGCCCAAGCTAAGATCGATGAACAACGTGCAGTCTTAAAAGGTAAAAAACCAGAAAATCTAGAAGAACAAGCGATCTCTTTGATCGGAACTGATATTTATGAAAAATTGATCAAAGGCTACACGGAAAAACAATGGGGGCGGAAAGCAACAGAATTACCAGCTTTCATCATCCGACGTTTACCAGTACGTTTGACTTACGATAATAACTATTTCAACGATACATACCAAGGGATCCCGATCGGCGGTTATACTCAGATCGTTGAAAAGATGTTGGATCATCCCCAGATCACAGTTAAGACAAAGACTGACTTCTTTGACAAGAAAGACCAGTATTTAGCTGATTATGATAAAGTTCTCTTCACTGGGATGATCGATCAATTCTTTGATTACAAATTAGGTGAATTAGAATATCGGAGCTTACGCTTTGAAACAGAAAACTTAGATGTTGATAACTACCAAGGAAATGCAGTCGTCAACTATACAGATGCCAAAACACCATACACTCGGATCATTGAACATAAACACTTTGAATTCGGCAAAGGTGATAAAGATAAGACTGTGATCACCCGTGAATATCCAGCTGACTGGAAACGGGGCGATGAACCATATTATCCAGTCAACGATAAGAAGAACAATTCACTTTATACAAAATATCAAGAATTGGCAGCTAATGAAGCTCAAAATGTGATCTTTGGTGGGCGTTTAGGCCAGTATCGTTATTATAATATGGATCAAGTTATCTCTGCTGCTTTGACAACAGTTGCACAGGAATTTGGTGAATAAAAATGAAGGTTCTCCGCAATTACCTCTATAATGCGGGTTATCAAGTCTTAGCGATCATCGTTCCGTTGATCACAAGTCCGTATATCAGCCGTGTGCTACACGCTTCTGGTGTCGGTGCTAATGCATATACGAATTCGATCATCCAATATTTTGTTTTAGTTGCAGGTCTTGGTGTCGGTTATTATGGCAACCGTGAGATCGCTTATCGCAGAGAAGATCGGCAAAAACTCTCAGAAACTTTTTGGGAGATCCAGATCTTAAAGACGTTAACGACCTTAGTAACATATATCGGGTTCATCATCTTTTTACAGATCTACACGAAATATACGTGGTATCTGTGGATCCAATCGATCAACGTCATCGCGGTCGCGTTTGATATCTCATGGCTATATATGGGGATCGAAGATTTTAAAAAGACTGTGATCCGCAATACGTTTGTTAAATTGTTATCAGTCGTCTTGATCTTGACTTTAGTTAGAGATGCTGGCGATGTTGGTCTCTATATCTTTATTGTGGGCTTTTCAGCCTTACTTGGGAATTTGATCTTATGGCCACAATTGCGTAAATTGCTAGTGCCAGTCAAGTTACGTGATCTGCATCCGTTCAAGCATTTCAATGCGACTGTCTCGTTATTTATCCCGCAAGTTGCGACTTCAGTTTACTTGCAGTTGAATAAAACGATGCTTGGGGCGATGATCGGTGCGAAGTATTCTGGTTATTACAATAATGCTGATCAGTTGATCAAGATCGTCTTGACGTTAGCGACTTCGCTTGGAACAGTTATGTTACCGCATATGGCGGCAGCTTTTGCTAAGGGAGATAAAGAAAAAGTCAATAAGTTGCTCTATACATCGTTTGATTTTATCTCACTCTTATCGATGGCGATGATGTTTGGGATCGCTGCGATCTCACTTCAATTAGGTCCATATTTCTTTGGCGCAGGTTTTGGACCAGTTGGGCCAGCGATGTTGATCGAATCTATTGTGATCATTTTGATCGCCTGGAGTAATGCCGTTGGGACACAATATCTACTACCAACAAATAAAGTCAAAGCCTTTACGACTTCGGTCATGTTAGGCGCGATCATCAATATCATCATCAACTTCCCATTTATCTATCTCTGGGGCTTGAATGGGGCAATGTTTGCAACTGTACTTTCTGAAGTTATGGTGACCGCTTACCAACTCTGGTATATTAGAAATATCGTGCAACTTAAGCAGATGTTTATCAATATTCCCAAATATTTGATCGCTGGGATCGTGATGTTTATCCCCGTCTTTTTCTTGAGTAATACAGTTAAAACAAGTATCTTGAGCTTAGCTTTAGAGATCTTGTTAGGCGTCGTGGTCTATGTAGTGATGATCTACATTTTACGCCCAACGTCGTTGACTCAAGTTGAGCAGATCATAAAAAGTAAAGTAAAGCGAGCTTAAAAAGGGTCACGTATTAAACGAGCGTGGCTCTTTTTTTGAAAAGTAGCGCTATATCAAAGAAATTTTTTTGATACAATAAAGTTACTACAGCAGTTACTTTTTGCTTTTAAGGAAAGGATTCAGAAAATGGAAAATTATGTCTTATTATGGCATGATAGTGTACGTGCAGATGGTGGGATAAAGGCAAAAGAAGATACAAATGAGTTTTTTAAAGCAGAAGGTTATAAGGTCATTGATACGCCTTATGGTAAAGTGGCCAAAGTTTTATACGTTTTTTTTGTCTTACCGTTCATCTTTTTAACGATCAGACAGGGCAATGTGATCGTCCAATTTCCTTCGGGAAAAGTTTTTCTCCGTCGATGGATCTTGAACGGTATCAAGCATCTTTCGGGCGCCAGATTGATCTTGGTCATTCATGATATCGAAGCGCTAAGATTACATGTTGGCAAAGAGCATGCTGACGAAAATAAGCAGGAGTTAGAGTTTTTACAAATGGCTGACGGACTGATCTCTTTGAGTCCTAAAATGACGACTTGGCTTCGAGATAGAAATGTCGTGGCTCCGATCACGGAATTGAATATTTGGGATTATGACAATCCCCAACCGATCCAACCTAAACATGCCTATGATAAGAGTCTTTGTTTTGCTGGGAATCTAGTTAAATCAACTTTTTTGAAAAAATATGCGTTAAAAAATAAATTACTGCTTTTTGGCAAGGAGCCACAGCTTGATGAATACGCTAGCTCGATCACGTATCAAGGAGTCTTCAGTCCTGAAGAGTTACCGACAAAACTCAAGGCTGATTTTGGTCTGATCTGGGATGGACCAGAAGTTACAACGTGTAGTGGTAATTTTGGCGAATATCTCAAATATAATGCGCCCCACAAAACGTCACTTTATTTGAGTTCTGGTCTTCCCGTCATTGTTTGGGAAGAAGCCGCTGTTGCCAAAGTTATCAAACGGTATGGTTGTGGGCTAACGGTCAAAAGCTTAACTGAAGTAAGTGATATTTTAGACCGCTTGACGCCTAGAGAGTATACTGAACTTTATGAAAATACAGTCAGAATTGCAAAAAAAATGCGACATGGATATTTTATGCGCCAGGCGATCGAAACTTTGATCAAAAAACTAGATGATGAGGAAAAAAATGAGTAAATATATTTTAACGATTGAAGATCCAAAGAAAAATAATGCCGGACCTAAAGCTAAAGAAGATATTTTATACTTTTTAGAACAAGAAAATTTTGAAAGATTACCGTTAAAACTCGACCTAGATCCTGAAGATGCCAGTTTTAAAGCTAAATTGCACAAGCTTTATTTAGGCAAAGTCTATATTCCCCGAGTCTTAAAAAAAATCAAAGCTGAGATGATCTTGTTACAATATCCGATCTACTCGACTTATTTGACAAACGTTTTGATCGCAGCGATCCGAAAATATACAAATGCTAAATTATATCTGGTGATCCATGACATCGAAACGTTACGGCTCTTTAAAGATGACCCCGAATTTGTGGCAAATGAATTGAGAATTTTCAATGAAGTCGACGGGATCATCGATCATAATGAAAAGATGCATGCTTGGTTAAAAGCTCAAGGGATCAAAACACCGCTCGTTGATCTAGGTCTCTTTGATTACCATAATCCGATAAAATTAGCTGAGACTTACACGTTTGATCGTTCAGTCGTATTTGCTGGTAATTTAGAAAAATCGAAATTTTTGACTAAATTAGCCAAAGCTGATTTTCAGCTGAAACTTTTTGGACCAAATCCTGCAGCTAATTATCCGACGAATGTACAATATTTAGGGGTCTATAGTCCAGAAGAATTACCTAAATATTTGACGCAAAATTTTGGCCTTGTTTGGGACGGAACGAGTTTGACTGAATGTGATGGGCTCTTTGGTGAGTATACTAAATATAATGATCCCCATAAAGCTTCGTTATATTTGAGTAGTGGCTTACCGATCATTGTTTGGCGCCAAGCAGCGCTCGCTGATTTTGTCGAAACAAATAACCTGGGTTTTGCCGTTGAAAGTTTAACAGATGTTGCCAGTCGCTTAGAAACGATGCGTCCGGAAGAATATTCAACGATGAAAAAAAATGCAGTTGCTTTAGCAGAAAAATTACGTACAGGACACTTTATCAAAACTGCAGTAGCAAAGTTAACAGATGAAAAGGATCGAGCATAATGGAAGAATTAATGACGGTTAGAAATAAGTACAAGGCGAAGTTGACGACACGCTTTCCGGAGCTAAGGACCTGGATCTATTTAGGGGCTTTGAGTATCTATCTTTTAGCGATGGCACTCAAAGGAACGATGTTAGTCAATTTTTTGATCACCCAGCGCGGGATCTTTTATCTCTCTGCTTTACCTGCGTTTTTAGTCTTATTAAAGATCGTTTTTCTAGATGAACATGATCTAAAAGACTTAGCGATCTTTTTCTTGTTGGAAGTAGTTTTGTTTGCAGTTGGAACAAGTGCCGACGAATTTTTGATCTTTTACTTTTTATTTTTTATCGTTGGTGCGCAAGGGATCAATATCGATCAGATCTTAAAAGTTTTTCTCAGTGTCAATCTTTTTGTGATCGGTCTGGCCTTTGTGTTTTCAAGCTTAGGGAGCGTAAAGAGTGTGATCGTAACGCGCAGTGATTCACCAGCGTTACGTTTTGCTCTTGGGGCTGTCTATCCAACTGATCTAGCTTCCCGAGTCTTTTTTATGATGATGGCTTATGCTGTTTTAAAACGCTTTAAGTTGACTGTTGCTGAGTATATCTCTTATGTGGCGTTGACATTATTGATCTATGTCGTAACTGATACTCGGATCGATCTGATGTTGATGCTCTTATTGATCGGATGTATTTTCTTTTATGAACGCTTAAATGTTTTTTTGAAAAAGTTAAGTGCGCAAGCCTTAAGTTTATTGAGTACGCTTTACATTTTTGTGATCATTTTGTCGGGATATTTTTACTCGCCCCAGTTTGGATTGTTGGCAAAGATAAATAATTTTCTGTCAGGGCGGCTTTTTTATGAGCATGTGGCTTTTGAAAATTATAATGTTCCGATCTTAGGGCAATTCATTTACCAAAATGGTTTTGGTGGTGGCTTTAAGATCTTAGATTATTTCTATCTTGATTCATCGTATGTCCGGACATTGATGATGCATGGTCTAGTTGTCTTTTCACTACTACTTGTATTGATCTATGTGCTTTTTGTAAGATTCAAAAAAGTTGAACTAAATTACTGGATCATCTGTTTTCTACTAGTTATTTTAACTTCAGGGATCGACCAACACCTTTGGAATATCTCATATAATTTTATCTTCTTGGCGTTGTTTGCCAAACTACCGCAAAAGCAAGCAATATAAATAGGAAGTTCTCATTACTTCATACGAGAGTGATGAGAACTTCCTATTTTAATTTATGCAAGGCTTTTTCAAAATTTTTAAAATAAGTTTGCGGATAAAAAGCTTGGATACTAGCCTTGATCTGCTCTGGTCCAAAGGCAACTTGATCGATCATATTCATCTTTTGGGCAAGTTGCTCGATGTTGTGGAGTTGATAACTGAAACCGTTGCGATCTTCTTGTAAAATGTCCCGATAGCCATTAAAGTTACTACAGATGATCGGGATCCCATGTGCAGCAGTTTCAAGCGCGATCATCGGTAATCCTTCAAAGGTCGAAGTCAAGATCAAAGCGCTTGGCCTGACCTTGATCTGCTCCCAAAGCTCAGCGGTAAAGCCATGCCAGGTGATCCGCTCTGCGATCCCTAGTGAAGCAGCATAAGTCTGACATTTTTCCAGATCTTCGCCTGTACCATAGACATCTAACGTTGCATCTTCAACAAGAGCTAGAGCATCTAAAAGTTCTTTGAGGTTTTTTTGACCTAAAAAAGTGATCCGACCAGCGTAAAAGAAACTTTTAGGTTTAGTGCTAGGTTTGAGCGCTTTAGCGACTGGTTCGATCGGGTTATGGATCAAAAAGATCTTCTCTTGTGCGATCCCGTAACTGATGAGTTGCTCTTTGATCACAGAATTGATCGCCAGATGCCCGTCGGCTAACGGTAAAGTTGTTTGCGCATCAAACATGTTTTGCTCATTTAATGAGAAATGGATCCAAGAGATAAGTTTATAGTCTTTGTGAAATAACTGCCGCAGCCTAGCCCCAAGTTTGATCATTTTAGGACTAAGTGAGATAAAACATGTATCTTTTGAAGCGGTCAAGAAAGTCCAAGCGATCCGAGAAAGACGTTTGAACTTCCCTTCGTAGATACTGAGCGTGATCTTTGGATCGAGCTTTTTTAACCAAGTATCTTCTTGAGGTCGATTGGTCAAGATGAGTTCGATCTCATTTTGATGGCAAAGTTCGTTCAAGACTTTGACTAAGACAGTCTCTGTGCCACCGGTGCCAGAAAGAAACATACATAAAAACTTTAATTTCATAACTATTTGCTAGAATTTTCCTTATTATAATTTTGTTGACTACGTAATTTGAATAATGCGATCGCTAATGCGCGCCACTGAAGTTTTAAAAATAACCCGGGAAGTAAGTGAGGTGTCAAACAATCTTTAAGTGAGATCTTTTGTAAAGCTTCACTGATCACCGGATCGTGTAGGACGCGGTTTAAGCGTCGCTTTTTCTCCTGTGATGTTTCAGGATTATTTTTCGGATAGATCGTGCGCACGGCGATGATATTTAGTTGGATCAAAACATATTTGTAAAAACTTGTCGTCAGCGGTTCAGAACTTTTTGCGATCAACGGTTTGAGTTTAGCTAACGCTGTTAAATAACGTGCTGTTTTAGTCTCATCAAAAGTTCGGGTAGCCGAAGGTGTATCGATCGTATAGTGATAGATGACCAAATCAGAGGAGACGATCGTTTCACAAGCTAATAAATAGCGGATCACAAAGTCACTATCTTCAGCCATCGTGAGCTCTTCATCAAAGTAGAGCTGGTGTTTGATAAGCAATGAACGTTTGAAGAATTTTCCCCAAGCAGTGAGATAGTTTGTTGGCTTGCTGAGCATCAAGGCTAGACTTTGGGCATGATCTAGTCCAGCTAAATTCAAAATGACAGGAGTTTGCCCATGCTCAAAACTAAAAATAGTTAGATCGCTATCAGTCTGTTTCAACTTTGTTACGACTTGAGGTAATGTTTGGGGTAAATAGTGATCGTCAGCATCGATGAAAGTGATGTATGTTCCTTTAGCATGAGCTAAGCCGATATTTCGCGCGTGTGAAACGCCGTGTCCTGCTGTGAAACATTTTACTTTTGGATGATCGTGTGCCAACTTTTGAGCTAATGCTAAAGTCTTGTCAGTTGAACCATCGTCGACAAGTAAGACTTCGTAATCAGTCTCCATTTGTTGGTCCAGGATACTAGCGACTGTTCTTTCTAATGTTTTCACGGCATTGTAAGTCGGAATGATAAAAGAGATCAGCATAATGATATTGCTATATAACGTGTGAAATAGACTTAAAAGAGCTAAGTCGTTTTTTTGGAAAAAATATAGCCTGTCCTTTCATAAAAATATCGTAGAAACTCTTTGATGAAAACGAGTCTAACTCGTAGGGATCCGCAGGAGAGACTGATCCATTCCACATTTTGATTTTCCAATGGATCTGAGACTGTTAGGATCATTTTTAGTTGCTAAACAAATAAAACTTTATCTTCCTCAGAATAGGCTGTGGTAAATAAAGCACTCAGTAACCATGATACTATTTTTTATACAATGTTGCATCTATTTCTCGTGCTCAATTCTGATTATGAGTGTCGAGTTCAGCGATCAAAGTATCTGAAAGACCAGATTCTAATTTGCGCGCAAAGAAGTATTCTTTTTCTTTTAAAGCAGATAGATCACGTTCGTCCAAGATCGCTGGATAACTGCCATGTTGTGGTTCCCATTTGATGAAACGGTGATGGTCGTTTGTGATCCGTGAAGTAAATTGAGGTGCGTTACATAAGATCGTTTGCATCCAAAATTCATCTGAAAAACAGCCAGTTGCAAGCATCTTTTGCAGATCAGGGTGGGTCTTTAAGTAATCTAAGCAATAAAGAGCAGCATCGCGTGGCAGATCGACCCAATTAGCTCCAGCATAGATCTCAAGCTCGATCCCGAGACGTTTGAACTTATTGACACGTAAAAGTGTTTGGATAGCTAACGAAAAGCGGTGATAGATCTTACCAAAGAGCGTTCGACGTTTGATGCGGTCATAGTTAAAGTAGTATTGTTGCCACCAGATGATCGGTTCTCCAGATTTTTTGACGTCACGTGCACGCTCATAAGTCATGTAGATCTTGTCGTCATTTTCAAAACGCTGATAGAGTTTGGGGACATTTTGAGTGACCCAGTCTTGTCCTGAAATAACGTGAACGTAAGTGATCGAGGGGTCAGCTAACGCTTTTTGCATCAAGCGGACTGTTGCTTCGCCGATACTCCAACTGCCCCAGTTGACGGCGACTTCTGAGATATAGTGGATCCCATGTTTTTCAAAAAAAGCCTGGTCGGCTGGCGTGAGTTTTAATTTTTGATCAAAATGAATATAAATAGCAAACGAGCGCTGTAATTTGAGCGCCAGACGCTTAACGTGTTCGACATCTTTGTGGGCTAAGATCAAAATAGCTTGCATAAAAATGATTTAGGTCTGTTTGAGACCTTCCTTTCGTTTAGATTCCGTTATTTTTATCTTAGCTATCTAAGCGTCAAAAAACAAGTTGAAAAGTTCGCTCAAAAAGACGCATTTTGCTACCTTAGCAACAAAATGCGTCTTTTTTTATTTTTCTTTTGAAAAACGAGCTCGTAAGCCCCAAAGGATCGAAACGGTATCGATCACTTCTTGGAAAAGCGCTCCGATGATCGCTGGGATCACCCCAGTACTGGCAACTAACATCAGGAAGATACAAATAAAGATCCCGATCAAAACTGCTTGGCGCGCGATCTTCATCGTGTCTTGGGCGATCTCGACGGCTTTAGCGACTTTTAGGAGATCATCTTTTAAGATGACAACATCTGCTGACTCACTAGCAGCGGTCGCTCCATGAGCCCCCATGGCGATCCCCACATCAGCCACAGCTAAAGAAGGCGCGTCGTTGACCCCATCTCCGACCATGATCACAGGATGCTCTGCTTTAGGCACATCTTTTAAAGCTTGGATCTTTTCTTCAGGCAAGAGTTTGGCTTTGACCGTCGTGATCCCAACGGCTTTAGCGATCTTTTGGGCGATCTGTGGCTGATCACCAGTCAACATCAATAAGTTTTTGATCCCATGGCGTTTTAAAACTTGCATCGTCTCAGCAGCTTCTGGCCGTAATTTATCGATAAAAGAGATATAGCCAAGATATTTACCATCAAGGGAAACAAAGATACTCGTTTGATTTGGTAAAGTGAGCTTTTGAGGCTCAGAAACGACAAAAGAAGCTTTTCCGACTTTTAAAGTTTGTTCGTTGAGTTTGGCGCTGACGCCGTTACCAGTAACTTCGATCAACTCAGTGACTGCTAAGGGTCTAAGGGCTTGTTTTGAAGTATAAGCTAAAAGTGAACGCGCTAAAATGTGACCTGAAGAGTGTTCAGCGCTAGCAGCGTATTGTAAAAGCTCTTCTTTAGTCGTACCTGAAGTTGGGACGACCTTGTCGACAAATAAGCGCCCACTAGTGATCGTGCCCGTTTTATCAAAGGCTGCGGTCTTAGCGCTGGCAAGCTTTTCAAGCACATTCCCAGTTTTGACGACGATCCCATTTCTCGAAGAACGGCTCATCCCTGAAACGATCGCGACTGGAGCAGCTAAGATCAGCGGACAAGGTGAGGCAACGACTAAAACTTCAGCAAAACGAACCGGATCTTTTGATAAGAACCAGGCGATCCCAGCGATCACAAAAGCGATCGCGGTAAAAGGGACGGCATAGCGATCAGCTAGTCTGACAAAATCTGCTGGTGTGCTGTCTGCTTCTTTGACTAATTGAACGAGACGTTGATATTGGCTGTCTTTAGCGAGTTTGTCGACTTCCATCGTGATCGCACTGTCACCGTTGATCGAACCAGAGTAGATCGTGTCGCCTTGATCTTTTGCGATCGGGCGTGATTCACCTGTCAAACTCGCTTCATCAAAGAGACTGCTCCCAGAAATGATATGTCCATCGACAGGAACTGTTTCTCCTGGGCGAACGAGAAGTTTATCCCCGATCTGAGCTTCTTCAACACTGATATCACTAGTTTCTCCGTCTTTTGTTAACTTGTGTGCAGTTTGAGGCGAATTATCTAACAACGCTTTTAACTCAGTGTGGGCTTTTTTAGCGGCATAGTCTTCTAAAGACTCACCACCGACTAACATGATCAACACAATCATGGAAGCCCAGTATTGTCCTACCGCAAGGGTCGCTGCTACAGCAGTGATCGCCAAAAGATCGACGCCATAGTTGCCAGCACGTAAAGTTTTGATCATTTCGACTAACATTGATAAAGCCATGAGAGTACCTGTCAAAGTCACGATGATCTGAGCGCTAAGAGTAGCTTTAAAACCAAATTCAAGGACAGCTGCACTGAGCGCGATCAAAATGATCAAACTAAGTTTAGTTGAGTGTTTCATTGTTTTGTCCCGCTATCTCAATGTGATGGTTAAAGAAAAAGATAGCTAGTCCTTTCATTTTAGTTTAAGTGTTTGTTCTACCTCACATTTTTTCTTAGTAGAAGTAAGTCTTATTATTTCCACTTAAACCGTAACACTCAAAAAAAACAAAGTAAATTAGAATGATTCTAAATAAAAATCATTCTCAATTACAAGTGGCAAAAGCTTGATATATAAGGTTTTTTTAAATTTAATTGTTCAAAAGATAAATGAAAAATATTCTCAATTAGGACAAAAAAAGAGACACTCGTTGGAGTGTCTCAAAACATTTAACGATATTCTTCTGGTTCAGGTTTTTCTGCTAAAGTGATCACCCCAACTGCATTGAGGCCGGTGTGCGTCATGATGATCGGGCTAGTCAAGCGTGCGATATAAGTAGCTTGGCTGTCGGCTGGGAGCAAAGTATCTTTGATCTTTTCTAAAAATTCGGGATCAGTCCCGACATTTGAAAGTGAGAGAGCTTCGATCGGATTGTTTTGATGACGCTCAGCTAATTCTTTGCAATGTTTGATAAATGTTTTTCGACTGCGCCCTTTAGCGTAAACATCTAAACTATGTTCACGTAAACGTACGATGATCTTTAAGTTGATCAATTTTGTCAAGGCTCCAGCAAAGCGACTGACGCGTCCACCAGCGACTAAGCAGTCTAAATTATCAACTAAAACATCGATCGTCGTGCGGGCGAAGATGTCTTCGCAGTGTGCTTTGATCTCTGCGATCGTTTTGCCGGCTTTTGTATCTTTAGCAGCCGCTAAAACTTGAAAAGCTAGCCCGCGGTCGGTCGATTTACTGTTGATGACAGTTACGTCGGCTTCAGACATCTCAGCAGCCGTCAGAGCAGTCTCATAAGTTCCACTTAAAACATCTGAGATCAAGATCGCTAAGACCTTGCTACCATCTGCTCCGAGTTGATCGAATGTTTCGATAAAACGTCCCATGGCTGGTTGACTTGTTTTGGGGATATTGCCTTTTCTAAGTTCATCTACCAGTTCTTTACGGGTGATCGTCTCACCATCGATATAGTTTTTACCATTGACCTCAACAGAAAGAGGAATGATCGTAATGTTGTGTTCTTTGATCTCTTCTGGCGTTAATTGAACTGATGAATCAGTAACGATTTTGATCGGTTGTGTCATAATGCGTACCGCTCCTTGGATAGCTTCATATTATAGTCATTTCCATTATATTATAACTTTTATGGCTTGTGAATCAATAAGACATAGAATCTAAGTCTAGCTAGCGTTACAAACGTCCATATTTCTTTTGAAGTTGGTTGCTTAAAATTTGGACTTGTTCCAGTGAAAAGATCCCAGCATGACGATAAGTCAGACCGACAAAAAATGGTAACTGCGCTTGTAAGATCTGTTTGGCTGAAGGAAAAAACTGTGGTTCTGAGCGTGAAAGGGCTAAGTGGGCTAAATGTGGCAAACTCGAATTGAATTCAGTCACGATCTCATCGATAAAATGATGGAGCGTGGCATATAGATCAAGAGTCGTTTGCAGATTAGTCGTATAGATCTTTTTGTTGATCGGGATCTGAAAACGCAATGTTTGATCTTGTTTAAAGATAAAGGTAACTTCATTTGGACCTGATAAAAAATTGTGATAAGCATGGTGGAGCATGACCCAACTTGTTGGATGACGTGTCTGCCCGCCCAAAGGCATCAAGGCGATCTCGCCCCAAACAAAAGGAAGACACGGCGTTTTAGTTGGGAAAAGAGTAGTGAGGAGCGTACGGATAAAAAGCAGGTCGACTGTTTGTTGGTCGATAAAATGGTTGATGAGGTAAGTCGTCGTACGTTCGCTAAAGACAACGCCTAAAGCTGCGTCAATAACTAAAGAACGGCATTTAGGTAAGGCAAGTTCGTGACAGTCTAAGATCAATAAGGTCGTATAACGATTCAAACGTAATTCAGGAAAATAGGTCCCTTTTTCATATAAGTGTGTTAATCCCTCTTTATCAAGGTGGAGCAAGTGGATGTGATGCATATAAAACCCTCCTTTTTTATACATATTATAAGTACTTTATTGAAGAAAAATAATTAAATAAACATGATTATCTTTTTACTGAATTTTTATAAAAAAAATACATGGCAATGCTGTAGCGTCAACGCTTTATTTTTAAAGGAAAAGTGGTGTTTCAGAGTCTGAATGCAGGTATTTTTATGAAGATATGCAGTCTAGGACAAAGATCAACTTTTTTATATGGTAGGAACAGTTTTAAATATGAGGTGAGAAAAAATGTATGAAAAAGGATTTGCGTATTTATTTGAAGCTGAACACGAAAAGTTGATCTATGGCGTCTTAAAAAAATTGCATGTTATGCGCACTGCTCCGATATATGAAGATCTTCTCCAAGAAGCACGGATCAGCTATGCTAAAGCGTATGAAGAATACTATAAGCGTTCTCCTAAAATAAGATTGAACGTTTATCTCTATCAAAATGTCACCTGGCGTTTGCTTGATCTGTTGCGGAAAGAAAACAAATTAAAGCTTAGAGAGGCAAACATTGGTGATGAAATTTTATTAGAAAAAGGTGGGGTCAGCAACGGAGCCGAAAAAAAAGTTGTACAGCAAGAATTTTTGTCAGAGCTCTATCAAAATTGTCGTCCTCTGGAACAGGAGTGCCTAATTTTACTGATATTTGAAGAGAAAACTCCTACAGAAGTGGCGTTGAGACTGGGCGTCAGCCGGCAAACTGTCTACAATTTGCGTAAAAAGTTGCAAGAAAAATATAAAAGATTAAACAAGGAAAATGAAAAAGGGTAAATAGGTAGTAAATTTGTCAATTATGTAACGTAAATGTAATGGAAATTTATGAAAATATATGTAATCATAATACGGTGTAAGTAGATGAAAATTATCGAGCCTCAGAGGTGATTTATTGCCGAAAATGTAAAAAGGTCAATCGTTAAAAAACTATGCTGATTACTACATACCTATAAATTGATCTTATCTCAGAAGAATAGTTATATTTCGGAAATGTTTTACGAGGAGACTAAGCAATGAAGAACTTACTTGTAACTGGTGGAGCAGGATTTATTGGTAGTAATTTTATACGTTATATATTAAATAAATATTCAAGATATCGGATCGTCAACTTAGATTCTTTAACTTATGCGGGAAATATACATAATTTAGACGATTTAAAGGGGAACCCTAATTATTTTTTTGTACACGGAAATATTCTTGATCAAGAATTAGTTGAATATTTAGTTAAAAAGTATAATATCGATACGATCGTTAATTTTGCTGCTGAAAGCCATGTTGACCGTTCGATACTACGACCAGAGATTTTTGTAAAAACAAATGTTCAAGGAACTGTATCGCTTTTGAATGTTGCTAGAGCATTAGCGATCAAAAAGTATTTGCAAATTTCTACGGATGAAGTTTATGGGACTTTAGGTAAAACAGGATATTTTAATGAATCGACCCCAATAGCGCCTAATTCTCCATATGCCGCAAGTAAAGCCTCAGCTGATCTACTTGTTCAGGCTTACTATGAAACTTATGGCTTAAATGTAAATATTACACGTTGCACAAATAACTACGGTCCATATCAATTTCCAGAAAAGCTGATTCCTTTGCTGATTTCAAATGGAATAGATGGACAAAAATTACCGATTTACGGTGATGGTAATTATATTCGTGATTGGCTCCATGTTTATGACCATTGTCAAGCACTTGATCTTGTATTACATAGAGGGCGTAAGGGCGAAGTTTATAATATTGGTGGGCATAATGAGCGGACTAACAATGATATCGGAAATATGATCGTTAAAGAGTTAGCACTTGATGAAAATTCTATCGAACATGTCCGTGATCGTTTAGGCCATGATCGACGTTACGCGATCGATCCTACAAAAATCGAGTCTGAACTGGGATGGCGCCCTAAATATACTTTTGATATTGGACTTGCCGAGACAGTAGCGTGGTATTTAGAGCATGAAAATTGGTGGCGACCATTAAAAGAGCAGGCGATGTTTAAATGTGATTGACGCACAAAAATTTTAGAGGAAATGGAGGCTGGGGCTTACTTAAATATAGGATCCAACATATAGTATGCTTACAAAGCTCGTATTGTGAAAAAAGATCATTGTTGAATATATCTGGTGGTATCTTTAAGAAATTCTAGGGCTTTTTAGAAAAAATGTTGTTTCTTGTAATTATAGTCTATTTATCAAATATCGAAGTCAAATGATTTCGCCCGCCACATACAATATAGCTTATCTTAATAAAAGGAACTAATTTTTTAAATGGGAGATGGTAATTAAAAATGTTTCAACATAGTTCATATAATGTAGTGTATGCCGCAGACGATAATTTTGCCCCAATTATGGGAATATCAATACTATCTCTTTTTGAAAATAACCAAGATGCAAAAAATATTTCATTAACAATATTAGATACTAATATTTCTAGCAAAAATAAGAAAAAGATAGAGGATCTCTGTGAAAAATATGGAAGGTCGACCCCTAATTGGGTAGTTGCCACGAATATTGAAAATAAGATAGGTATGCGTGTAAATACCGATAGGGGTTCAGTTAGTCAGTATGCTAGAATTTTTTTATCGGAGATATTTTCTGAAGAAATCGATCGGGTGCTGTATCTGGATTGTGATACGTTAATAGTAAGTAGTCTGAGCGAATTATGGAATTTAGACTTAGACGGTAATATCATAGGTGCTTTTAATGACGCATTTAGTAAGTATTATCGGAGAAATGTAGGATTAGCTGAAGATGCAGTAATGTTTAATTCAGGCATCATGTTGATCGATCTGAAGAAGTGGCGCTCATTCAATGTTGAAGATGATTTATTAGCTGTAATGAATCAATATGGTGGCGAAATACAGCAAGGAGATCAAGGATTGCTAAATGCAGTTTTAAGTGATCGAACTAAGGTATTAGATCCACGCTACAATATGGTATCAGTGTTATATGAGCTTACTTATGCTGAGTTAAAGCTTTACCGCAGTCCCCATGCTTTCTATAGTCAAGAAGAGATCGCAGTTGCGAAGAAAGATCCAGTCATCATTCATTATACTAGTAGCTTTATGACACAAAGACCGTGGGAAGTAGGATGTACTCATCCATTGAAAGATTTGTGGATCAGTTATAGGGATAAAAGTGATTGGACTGAAGATGATTTTAGGAGTCGAAAACCTAAAAAATTCAAAAGGCTAGTCAAAATTTTACCGAAACATTTAGTATTGATACTAGCTGCAGGTTTTCAAATATATATGAGACCAGTCTTCTATAGATTAAGGAGCAATAATAAGTAGCAACTAGAGGAGTTATGTGATGAAAGAAAAGATAGCGGTAGTAACTACGGGATATTTTCCAGTTCCAGCCACTAGGGGTGGGGCAGTTGAGGCCCTGGTCGAGAATTTGATAGATGAAAATGAAGAAGAGAAAAAATTAATGTTCCATATATTCTCTTCCTACGACGAAAAGGCGGTAGAGTTTAGCAAAAAGTATAAAAATACAACGTTTAGCTTTATCAAAACACCAAAGATAATTCAATTACTTGACTTGATGATCTATTTTATCTGTACTAAGATCTTAAGAAAATCGAAAGGGATGTCATATAGATATATTTTGCAACGGCTGCATTTTATTGATAAAGTATCAGTAGCTCTGAAAAAAAATGACTATGATAAAGTTGTCTTAGAAAATCATGCTACTCTTTTCATGACGTTGAAAAAACGTAAGAATTATCTTAAATATGCAGGTCGTTACTACTATCACTTGCATAATGTCGTAAAAAGCATGTATGGCTGTGAAGAGGTGATCTTAAACACTCATAAAGTATTAGGCGTTAGCAATTATATCAATGGAACCTTAAAAGACACAGTCGGAGATAGTACGATCAAGTATGATGTTCTACGTAATAAGATCGATAGTGAAAAATTTAGACGTAAGCTAACAGTTGAGCGTCAAAAAGAATTGAAAAGACGATTTAACATAAAAGATGACGAATTAGTAGTTTTGTTCTCAGGACGATTAAATAAGGAAAAAGGGATCAAAGAATTGCTTTTAGCTTGGAAACAAGTGCCAGACATCAAGGCGAAGTTATTGATCGTAGGTAGCTATTATTTTGGTAGTGGGATGAAAAGCCCTTATGAAGAAGAGATCAAAGAGTTGGCTGATCAAATGAAAGATCGTGTCGTCTTTAGTGGATTTATAAATTATGAAGAAATGCCAGATATACTGGCTTTAGCTGATATAGTAGCTGCACCATCAATGTGGGATGAACCTGCGGCTTTGACGATCATTGAAGCTTTAAGTGCATATAAACCCCTGATAACGACAAATACTGGTGGGACACCAGAATATGCTGAGCGTGGATCAAGTATTATTTTAGAACCTGATGCTAAAATAAGTGATAATATTGCGCATGCATTACGAATGTTGGCTAATGATGAGCAAAAACGCGAGCAAATGACAGAGTTGTTGAAACAAAAAACAAAGGGCTGGGGAACAAAGGAATTCTACAACGATTTTGTAACCAAATTGGAGGACTAGAAAGTGACAATGTATGTAATGACACATAAGGAAAATAGCTATAAATTACCTGAAGGCTATAGTAACTTATTAGTAGGAGCTACTAGTAATCGGGTCAATTTAAAAGGTGTCGATAATTATTTGTATGATGATACTGAAGAAAATATTTCACAAAAAAATAAGAATTACTGTGAGCTTACAGGAATGTATTGGATCTGGAAAAATTCAGACAAGAAAAATGTAGGTGTCTCTCACTATAGACGATATTTTTCAGATAAGAGCAAATTAACAGAATATGCAGAAGCTTTGTTCAAAGGTTGGGTAAATCCGGTAAAGATCGCTCGGCTAGATAAATATTTAGAAGAAAATGACTGGATCGTTCCAGAAAAGATCGCCTTAGAAGATGGTGAAAAAGATCTTTATGAAAATTATGTCAACTTCCATTATGAAAAAGATCTGGTAACTACTAGGGATGTCATTTCTGAAATTTATCCAGAATATACAGCAACATTTGATAGAGTTTTAGCAGGGAACGAATTTAGTCAATTCAATATGTGTTACACTTCTAAAGAAGAGTTCGATAAGTATTGTCAATGGCTTTTTGATATTTTAGAAGAAGTTGAAATTAGAGTTGATATCAAAGACTATGATGATTATCAAGCAAGAATATATGGTTTTTTATCAGAACGTCTCTTCAATGTATGGTTACAACATGATCCACAAAAGAAGATCAAGTATTTGCCAGTATTTGATACGCGAACTAGAGAACGCTCCTATGTAGCTAAAAAAATCTTGGGGGGATGAAATAATGGCTGATAGTCTAGTCTCTATCGTAATACCAGCCTATAATGTTGCAAATTATATCGCACGCTGTGTTGAAAGCTTAGAACAACAAACGTATAGTAATTATGAGGTAATTTTTGTAAATGATGGTTCGACTGATAACACCCAAAAATTGTTAGAAGAGATCGTAGCCAAAGACAAGCGTTATCGATTGATCAACCAAAAAAATAAAGGTCTTTCAGGTGCAAGAAATACAGGGATAGATGAGGCAACAGGGAAATATATCTATTTTTTAGACCCAGATGATTGGATCGCCCCTGAGCTAATTGAAATGTGTGTTGATTATTTAGAAGAAAAGCAGGTAGATATGGTATTTTTTGATTTCTATCTAGCTCAAAGTTCAACTGAATATAAAAAACAAGAATGGTTCTCCGATCGACCTGATGGTTTATATACACCAGACGAAGCTTTAACCGCTCTTTTTGATTGCCGGTTTGGTAACTACGCTTGGTCGAGTTTAGCAAAATTAGATCTATTCAAGAATAATGGGATCTATTTTCCTGAGGGAAGAACTTATGAGGATCTAGGGACGACCTATCGCTTATTAGGAAACAGCCAAAAGATAGGATACCTAGATAAGCATTTGTACTATTATTATCAAAATAATATGAATTCGATCACTAAAACTTGGAAATATCAAGATTATTTGGATACTAAGTTAAATTTAGAAGAAATCGCGACCTACATAGCTGAAAATTATCCAGCAGTGAGTCATAGATTGATCAATTTAGAATTAAACATGCTTTTTTTGTTTTTGGATCAAAGTTATGGAAGTAAATATACAGCGAGTTTGATCAATGAGATCGATCAGCGTTTTTATGAAACAAATGGTAAAATAAATAAAAAGAATAAGGTCAAGTATCTATTATTGAAAACTAGATTATATTTTTTGATCAAAAAGTTGAGAGGACAAGTGAAAAGTGGGAGTGTGAACTAGTTGGGAACCTATGAAAAAAAATCGAGATGGCAACAACTGATCTCCATCTTAGAATTTTTGATAGCGGGAAGTTTGATCGTATGTAGTTCAAGTATCTATAGTCTAGTTTATCCTGCCAAATATATCTATGCAGTAGTGTTAGTTCTACTTTGCCTTGCGATCACTGTTGAATTGATGACTAATAGGGTCAGCGTAAATGAATTGAGTTTACTATTGCTGCGAGTGATGGTCTATGTAATTTTATTAGGGATATATTATCTCTATGCGGCTAGCGTATACAGTGAGTTCGATCGTGTCACCTATATGTTAGTGATCATGCTCTTTGCCTTGTTCGTGATCTATTTGGGGATCAAAAATTCTCAAGAACATACGATAATCAATGGGGTGATCGACAAAGTTTATTTATTAGTAGTTGTTTTAGCGATAGTTAGCATTGTATGTTGGCTATTGATCTCAGTTTTAAGGATTATTCCAACAACTGGTGAAACAGAATATTTTTGGGGGGGATATCGCAGTACTGAAAATTTTTTAAAGATCTATTTTGAGAGTCAGACATATAATTTTATGGGGATCAATATCTTTCGAAATTCTGGTATTTATCCTGAAGCACCAATGTACGCATTTGTGTTGATCATTGCGCTTACTTACGGATATTTTGTCCGAAAAGATCATTCTAGGAAGACAGTTTATTTATTGGTAGCAATGTTTACCACGCTTTCGACTACGGCTGTTGTTGTAGCACTTTTTGTGATCTTGTGGTACTTCTTAAAGAAAATTAGAGGCAATAAGTACGAACTTATTTTAAGAACGTTCATCCCAATATTACTCCTTGTAGTAGTATATATTTTCATAGTGATCTTAAACTTTAAATCATCTAACGATACTTTATCAACATCATTGAGAGCAGATGATTTTAGAGCTGGATATTATGCTTGGTTGCTGCATCCATTTATGGGGTCAGGATTAGATAATTTAGCTTCGATCCAACAATTTATGGCGGCAGAACGTTTCTATATGTATATGGGAATGAACCAAGCTTGGTATAGCTTAGGTTGGTCAGCGATGTTGGCATATGGTGGGATATATTTGACAGCTCTATATGCTTATCCGATGATAAAAGTTTTAGTAATGGGGATCAAATATAAAAATGAAATCTGGATCTTTTCTTTAGTAGTCATTGCTATATTATTTATTTTGATCGTTTATGGTTCATTGTTATTGGTATTTATTTTAGCTTGGTTTTTAGTTATTTCAAATAAAGCTACATTTTGTCAAAAGCTAACATAATTTATTTTTAGTAAAGAAGAGGAAATTTTAGATGGATAATAAAGAGAATTTTATAAGTTTTACACAGTATTTAAATATATTTAAGAAGCATATGGCGATGATCATTACGTGGATGTGCATTGGGATCGTAGTTGCAGTAGTAGTGACATTTGGTTTTATGACACCTAAATATAAGTCGACTGTTGATCTCTTAGTTAATCAACGGACAAATGACGTAGCCGCTCAATATAATGTACAGCAAGCTGACCTACAGGCGATCAGAACATATAAAGATGTTTTGACAAAAGGTGTTATCTTGAATGATGTTTTGAAAGAAGCAAAACAAAAAGATAATTATACTGGTAGTATCGATCAATTAAAGAGTGATATCTCGATCTCTAATGAAAATAACTCACAAGTTATTAGTGTAACAGTTGTTAATAAAAATCCATATGTTGCTACAGATATTGCCAATATGATCGGGGATGTCTTTACCCGTAAGATCAAAAAGATCATGAAAGTTGATAATGTTACGATTGTAAATAAAGCTACAGTTGACACAGATCCAGTTTCACCTAGGAAAAAATTGAATCTTGCTTTAGGAGCTCTTGTTGGCTTAATGGTCGGCTTAATGATCGCATTTATTGCTGAAATGAGAGATACAACGATCAATGGTGAAGAGTTCCTTGTTGAAGAGCTGGGCTTGACGATTTTGGGGAAAGTAAATCACTTAAACTTGAGTGACAGAGATTATAATGTGGCTAGAGTTGTTGTCAAGGATGAAAAAGATCCAGGTAATTGGCAAGATAATAGACGAGTGTAGCGAGAGGTATTGAAAAATGAAGCTATTTAAAAAGAAAAAAAGAGAACTTGATACTAATAGTATGGAAAAAGGGGTTTATCTAGTTACTGTAGCTAAACCTTCATCTGTGAACATGGAACAATTCAATACGATTCGTACAAATATTGAATTTTCAAGTGTTGATAAAACATTTAGATCGATCGTAATGACTTCAGCTACGGCTTCTGAAGGTAAGTCGACAGTTGCAGCTAATATGGCAGTTTCTTTTGCAAGACAAGGTAAAAGAGTCTTGCTTGTAGACGCAGATCTAAGACGTCCAACGATCAATGCAACATTTGCGATAAGTAACCCAACTGGACTAACGAATTTCTTAACCGAACACAAAACAAGTGTCAATGATATTTTTTATAAAACCTCGGTTGAAGGATTGTACGTCTTACCAAGCGGTCCAGTTCCTCCTAACCCTTCTGAATTAATTGGTTCAAAAAGAATGGAGAAATTGATCTATAGTTTACAAGAAGCCTTTGATCTTGTTATTTACGATGCTCCACCTGTTCTTTCTGTAACGGATGCACAGATTTTAGCAACTAAAGTCGATGGAACGATCCTGACAGTTCGTGAAAATGTTGCTGAAAAAGAACATGTTCGAAGAGCAGTTAACTTGATCGAACATGTTCACGGTGAACTTATCGGGACGATCTTAAATGATGTTAATAGTGATGAAGCAGGTTATTATGGTTACTACGGCAAAACAGCAAGTGAGAAGTGAGATCAATGAATTTTGAAAAAATTGTAGATCTACATTGTCATATTTTACCCGGGATCGATGATGGTTCGCCTGATTTAGAGCATTCGTTACAGTTAGCCAATGCTGCAATAAAAGATGGAGTGACGCATATTTTAGCGACACCCCACCATTTGGATCGAAATTATATTAATCATAAGGAAGATGTACTTAAAGCAGTTGATTCTTTCCAGCAAGAGTTAGATGAGCGGAATATTGAATTAAAAGTTTTTCCTGGTCAAGAAGTACATATCAATGGTGAATTGATACAGAAATATGCTGATCTTTTAGGGGCAGATGTACGTAAAAAGTACATGCTATTGGAGCTACCACATGGTAATGTTCCAGCGTATACAAAGCGGTTGATCTTTGAACTACAAAAAATCGGAACGATCCCAATGATCGTTCACCCAGAACGTAACAAAGAGATCTTAAAAAATCCGGATCTTTTATATGAATTTATTGAGCAAGGAGCTTTAGCCCAAGTAACGGCAACAAGTTATATCGGAGGATTTGGCGAAGAAGTAGCCGAATTTTCGAGAAAACTAGTAGCAAACCGTTTAGTTCAAGTTGTAGCTTCTGATGCACATGTTCTTAGTGGACGTAATTTTGTTTTACGTGAAGCTCTAGAGAAAATCGGTGCTGATTTTGGTGAAGAAGTAGCATATTCATTTGAAAAAAATGCTGAGAATATCTTAAATTCTGAACCAGTTTTTGCAAAGGACTATCAAAAGCTAAAGAAGAAAAAGAAATTTTTCTTCTTTTGAGCAAATAAAGCACATTGGATAAAAAAAGAGAGAATATTCAATATAGGTAGTTAAAAAGGATATGTTTAGTACCTTTAGATCGTGATCGGATTTGAAAAAAGTTCTCACGCCCTAGTTTGGGAACTCTTCGGCTAAGACTGATTCTAGCATTTGGTATATAGAGTTACGGTTCACTTAGTTAGGGTGTAAACCAGACGCGTAAATTTTTTTGCGCGGTTATAATGACAGCTTGTTTGTGCTTATTATGTTATGGGAAATGCTCGTTAGTTTTCTTTTGACAGAACTCTCTATTCAGGAATATGTCTTCTTACTGAGATCGTGGTTTCGATACTATTGGCTATCCAAGATAATACTGGCTATAACATCCTCGCATAGCAGAATCCTATTGCCGTATTCGATCAACAAGTGACGCAACAAACATCGTGTTGGCATGTAACAGTGGTCTAGGCACTATGCTTTTTAAGAAGTCAGGCAACAAAGGGGAATATAACTACTTATAAGGATCCTTTCCTAATGAATTTTATCTTAGGTGGACCACAATATCGAAGGTAAATCTGGATATATTGAGAAATATTTTATTTGATCTTTTGCGGGGTATCGAAGATGTCCCCTAAAAATTTATATTACGAGAGGGTATTGAAAATGAAGAGGCACGCATATTTGATAATGGCGCATAATAATTTTGAACAACTTAAATTTTTACTTGGCTTATTAGACGACGAGCGTAACGATATTTTTTTAATGATCGATAAAAAAGCTACAATATCACCGTCTGAACTTAAAGCGTTAGAAAGTGCTTGTAGTGTCTCTAAAGTGCGGTTAGTTGAAAGAATAGATGTTCGCTGGGGCGATTATAGCCTTATAAAAGCAGAAATGATTTTACTAGAAGAAGCGGGAAAACGGCATTATGAATATTATCATCTTCTGTCAGGAAGTGATCTTCCTTTAGTATCACAAGATAAGATCCATGCATTTTTTGATCAACATCCTAATAAGATTTTCATTTCAAATGTTAGTTCAGAAATCAAAGAGAAAAATCAAATTGATGAGCGCGTAAAATATAAACATTATTTCAATCGAATGCAAAGCAAAAATTTACGTGTAAAATCATTAGGGAAATTTTATCAAAAAGCAGATAGATTGGGCGTCAAGATCCAAAAAATGTTAAAGAAAAATTGGTTAGCCCAAAATGGTCTAACTGAAGTGGGGTATGCATCGCAATGGTTCACGATCGATGATGAAGCAGCCCAAATGCTTATTAAAAATGAAAAATATATTGAGCACGTTTTTAAGCGCTCAGTGCTTTGTGATGAAGTTTTTATACCAACGATGATATCCAGAGAAAAAATGGAAGATAAGCTTTATTTACAGGCTGAACTTCATGATCGGCCAGATGAGTTACAAGGAAATTTAAGATATATCAATTGGTGGGAAGAAGGCCTATCTGGTAGTTCCCCATATGTGTGGCAAGATGGCGATGAACATAGATTAGAGGATGCGACTGAATTAGGTCATTTTTTTGCGCGAAAATTTGATCTTGAAAAATCACCAGAATTGAAGAAGTTTATTCGTGTACAGTGTGCAAAATAGGTACTTTACAGAAAATAAGTATATAAAGTATTTGGTAAAGCAGTATTCACTAGAAAGATATGATATGGATACGAAAATAAAATTCATAGTATTTCGTCTATATTAGGCAGAGCTTATTCAATGATCTAGTGAGAACGATTCGAGGGCTATTTAAAGCATGTCCAGTTAACTGGAAGATATGAAAACGACTTAGTATTCGGGAGGATTTTGCGAATAAAGCGCTAGTACTGAACTTTTAGGTCAATGCTGCCGATTTTACTTCAGAGATTATTATTAGTTTATGGTGGATCCATTGTAAACGAGAGGACATAATGTCCTTTTTTTTGCGCAAAAAAGTTGGATATAGAACTTTTCATCCATATTGTCGTATTTCTCGACAATAGCTTGTTTTTTCTGGTAACGATTAACATAAATTTCCAGTCTCCATTAAAAATATTTTAAGTGTATTTTTTTGTATTGCGTTTTCATTATTAGTATAGTATCATTTAAATATAAATAAATTGACTTAACAGGCTAATTAGTTATAGTTAGTTGATACAGTATATTTCCTCTACTCCCCGAGTTTGTCGTTGGTTCCGATAACTGGGGATTTTTTATTTGGTTAAGAGCTTTACAGAGATGGCTCTAATTGAGCGAAATTAGCTCCCTTTTAGTGAAGGGCTTTCTGAGATTTTTTCTCACACAAAAAGAGTGGTACTTAGGATCCGTACCACTCTTTTTTATGTGCGCTTATTTTGTGATGTCGCCTCCGACGTATTTCTTAGAAAGTTTTTCTAATTGTCCGTCTTTTCTAAGTTTATCGAGAGCTTTGTTGACGCTCTTTTGGAGCGCAGTATTTTTCTTAGCCATCAGAGCACCGATCTTAGCTGGATCTTCTTCACTGGAAACATCAGTTGCTTTTAGACCTTTAGTTGAGTGATCTTTTTTATAAGCGTACCAAGCTGACATCGAATTGATCGCACCTTTAGCGCGGTCTTGTTTGATCAAATCAAGTGAAGTCGTAAAGTCAGAAGATGGAACGACGTCAGCGTTATATTTTTTAGCAACAAGCGCATTATCAGTCCCAGTTCCAGCCGCGATCTTTTGCCCTTTGATCTGACTTAATTTTGTTAGATCAGCATTTTTCTTTGTGATCAAAGCAAAATGGGAGTAGATGTATGGTTTTGAGAAGAGGTATTTTTCCTGGCGTTCTTTTGTGATCGTCACGTTATTTAAGACGATATCAAATTTTCCAGTATCGACCCCAGCGATCAAACCGTCCCATTTTGTTGGAACAAATTTAGCCTTGAGTCCCATCTCTTTAGCGATCTTTTTGCCAAGTTCAACTTCAAAACCAGTTAATTTCCCATCTTTACGGTAAGAGTAAGGTGCAAAAGTTCCCTCAAGTCCGATCGTTAAAGTTCCTTTATCTTTTAATTCTTTGGTCGTTTGAGTAGGGAGCTTTTCAGCTGCTTTAGCTGTTGTTGGTTTAAGGGCGGCTAAACTAAAGCTTAAGCCTAAAAGTCCAGTTGTGACTAAAAGTGTTTTAAGTGTTTTTTTCATCTTTAATTTTTCCTTTCTTATAAAGCATCAAGTGTCATTGCATTGATGAAGTCCTTGATCCGCTGGTTGTCTGAATTGAAAAAATCGTCTTTTTTTCCTTCAAAAAAGATCTTTCCCGCTTCGATAAAGAGGATCTTATCGGCTACGTGCCGAGCAAACTCTAAGTTGTGCGTCACGATGATGAGCGACTGCTTTTCTTTTGCAAGTTCAAGTAAGACTTTTAAAACTTCAAGCTCAAGCTCAGGATCTAAAGCACTTGTCGGTTCGTCTAGTAAAATATAGCGCGGGCGCATCGCTAATGAACGGGCGATCGCCACACGTTGAGCTTGCCCCCCAGAAAGCTGACTTGGGTAAGCTAAAGCTTTATCTTTTAAGCCAACTTTTTCTAATAATGCTAACGCACGCTTTTCGGCTGTTTTTTTATCTTCTTTTAAAACGTGGACTGGACCTTCCATAATATTTTTTAAAACAGTTAAATGTGGAAAAAGGTTATAGTCTTGAAAGACCATTTCCGTTTTTTGACGGACAGCAAGTGTTTCTTTTTTCGTGATCTTTTTAGCAAAATCAAGTTGGATGCCATCACAATCATACAACCCACTTTCAGGTCGTTCTAATAAGTTCAAAGAACGTAAAAGAGTTGATTTACCTGAACCAGAAGGGCCAACTAAAACGGTCGTTTCGTGATCTTTAAAAGTTGTTGTGATATCTTTGAGAGCTTTTTGCTTCCCAAAAGTTTTAGTTACATTTTCAAGTCTTAACATTTTGACTGCCCCCTTAGATCTGTGGTTTGACGTAACGTGTCGTTATTTTTTCGAGCCAACCTTGAATAAAAGACAAGATCGTACACAAGATCGCATATAAGGCAGCCACCGTACAGTACATTACTAAAGGTTGATAATTTTCCGCGGCGATCTGCTGACTGACTTCAAACATTTCAACGATCGTGATCGTTGAAGCAAGTGAAGTATCTTTGATCAACCCGATAAAGCTATTTGAGAGTGGCGGAAGTGAGACTCGCGCCGCTTGGGGGATAATGATCCGAAAGAGCGTTTGATAACGGGTCATTCCAATAGCTTGGGCTGCTTCCCATTGGCCTTTAGGGATCGATTCGATCGCAGCTCGGATCGTTTCAGAAGCATACGCTCCAGTGTTCAATGTAAAAACGATGATCCCAGCGGTAAATGGTTCTAACTTGATCCCGTCAGGAGCGATCCCCTTTAACTTGAGATATGGTAAACCAAAATAAACGATAAATAACTGGACGATCAGAGGCGTACTCCGAAAGAGCCAGACGTAAAATCTGAAAATTGCTTTGATAATCAAAAATGGACCTTTAGTCTGTGAAATACGGATCAAAGCCGTGATCAATGCGAGGATCAACCCTAAAGCAAACGAAATAACTGCAAGGGGGATCGTATACTTGATCCCAGCATTGATCAGTTGCGGCAATGAAGACCAAACTATCTGCCACATTTGAGCCACCACCTTTATTAATGTACTTTTTGTAAGTTAAGACTAGTTTATTGTACGTTGTTATCACTAAATAAGCAATAGAAAAGCAAGAATCAATTAAAATAAATAGCTAATTTTTTTAAATTTAGTTGAAATTGACAAGAAAAACGCTTCCTAGTATGATAAAACAAAAGTTTTAGCAAATGATCTAGGGGGAAATTTATGAATAAAATTATTGCCAAAAAAGTCTCGATGCTCGAACTTTTTTATGATCTTGTTTTTGTCTATGCTGTCGCAAAAATGACGGCGATGATCCATCATCCACATCATGGTGGGCTTTCTTTGACGACCTACTTACAGTTTGTATTGGTAGTGATCGTGATCATCCAAGTTTGGTTATATCAAACTGTCTATATCAATCGTTTTGGAATGCAAAGAGCGTTTGATCGTGGGGGCCTTTTAGTGACGATGTTTGCGATGATCTCAGTTGCAAATAACATCAATACTGATTGGACGGTAACTTTTCAAAGTTTCAATCAAGCGATGCTTGTGATCATAGTAGCTTTGTTTATCCAATATTTTTTGGGGGTTTCCCAGACCGAACGTAAAAAATTAGATGTGCGTGCTTTTTTAGGGATCTTGAGTCTTGAAGCACTTTTGATCGCAAGCGGTGTTTTCCTAGGTTATACTCACGGACTTTATTTTGTTGAAGCCGGTTATTTAGTCGGCTTTCTTGCGCCCCTTGTGATCTATCGTTCTTTTGCTGCGGAAAATGTCAATTTTCCACATTTAGTTGAGCGTTTGAGTTTATTGATCATCATCACTTTTGGAGAAGCAGTTGTCAATATCACGAGCTATTTTAAAGGAACGCTCTTTGCGCCTGCTTCGATCCTAGTTTTTCTTCTTTTGCTCACATTATTTGGAACTTATACGTTACAGATCGAAGAGTTAAGTGATCATCACCAACAGACCCGTGGTTTTACGCTGATGTATAGCCATGCTTTATTGATCTTGAGCCTTTTGACGTTGACAGTCAGTGTCTTATTTATCACTGAAACAACTTTTTCGCGTGATTTTCTTTTTCGAATAACGATCTTGAGCCTTTTAGGTTTTTATCTAGGAACATTTAGCAATAGTGTCTACAATAAAGCAAAGTATCGGTTACAGTTAAAAGATCTCCTCTGGTTTTTAGTGATCTTTTGTTTGGGTTGTTTAGGCCTCTTTTGGCAAAAAAACGATCCACTAGGCTTTCTAAGTCTTTTGACGTTGTTGTGTGGCGCGGAATATGGTTACACGCTTTTTCGGCAACAAAAAGGCTAACAAGCATCGCGATCAATGTTAAAATTAAAGTAATCAAATCAAAGTAGGTGATCGGATGTTTCCAGAAAGAATGAGAGCTTTACGCACAGGAGCTCGGCTTTCTTTACCTGAACTAGCAAAAGAATTGAATGCGATGGCAGTGCCGTATGCTAAACGCAAAAAGACGGCTTCACAGATCGGCAAATGGGAGCGAGGTACGACGACGCCCTCATATTTAGAAGTGCGCCAACTTGCAGAATATTTTGGAGTCTCGCTCGATTATTTGAGCGGACGTTCCTATGATGGGTTTGACTTGAGCGAACTTTTCTCATCTAGTGCACAGCTGACTTTTCAAACGGAAAATCTCAATGCGACAGCGCGAGCCGAGATCTACGCTTTGATCAAAGGTTATTTGAGTGGGCGCGCGCAAGCTAAATACCCTGAAGAATTCAACCTAGAACTTGAATTGGATGAACAAACACATGCTTAAAAAGTTTATTTCTTCTTTGAGTTTGAACGTCTGCGGGGCATTTTGTTATGCTGTAGCGATCAACTGCTTTTTATTGCCGAGCCATTTAGGCGAAGGCGGTGTAACAGGCTTGATGACGATCTTTTACTACTGGTTGAAGCTTCCACCGAGTTTGACGAATCTGTGTTTGAATGGCTTATTGTTATTTGTCGGTTGGAAACTTTTAGACAAACGGACTGTTTTCTATACCCTTGTAGCGGTGGGGAGTATCTCAGTTTGTTTGCGTCTTACTGCTTTGTGGCACTTCAAACTACATGATCCACTTGTGGCAGCGATCAGTGGCGGCGTTTTGATGGGGCTTGCGATGGCGATCATCATCAAAGGGCACGGCACGATCGCTGGCAGTACGATCTTAGCTAAGATCGTCAATAAATTTTTGGGGATCAAAACTGGGAGTGCTTTATTATTTTTTGATCTTTTAGTCGCTGTCCCTTCCTTCGTGGTGATCGGTTTTGAAAATATGCTTTTGACGGTGATCGAGCTTTATATCTCAGCGTATGTTTTGAATAAAATGCTCGAAGTATTTGTCGTCAAACGCTCATTTATGATCATCTCTGATAAAAGTGCGCAGATCGCTTGCGCTTTGGCGAAGCTCAACCAAACTGGGATCACGTTGTTGGAAGCAACAGGCTATGTCAGTCAAAAGCCGAAAAAAGTTATTTACTGTATTTGTGAAGCTAAAGATACAGTCAAATTGATGCGTAAGATCGAAGAACTTGATCCGCAGGCGTTCGTTGTTTTAGAAGATGTGCGCAGTGCTTATGGGTTTGAATTAGCTAAATTATTGTGATTTAATATTAGTTTAATATTATTTTAAAAAACAGTTGACAAGGTCTCATAAAATCAGTATTATGATAAGCAACAGAAGTCGTACCAAGTAGTCAATCATCTGGGAGTCAGAAAGCCGGCGGTCGATGCGAGCTGGTCAGGGTGATCTGGACCAAATATATACGACGAGATTCTGAACGGAAAGACCGGACCGTTATCTGACCGGCGAAAGTGAAGTGAGCTTTTCAGATGCTTGCTTAAGCTGGGTGGTACCACGGTTTATTTAGTCGTCCCTTTTATTTAGGGACGGCTTTTTTTATTTTCAAGGGGGCTAAAAGATGAAAAAATGTGGGGGCTTACTGCGTTATCGCAAGCTAAAAAACAGCTGGCCAAAAAATATAGACGGAGGGAACTGAAATGAAAAAAGTTAGTTTTAATGAAGCAATTATTTTATTGTTATTGATGTTAGTTTTTCTAGGAACAGGGGTGATCGGCTTTGGGCTCTCGCCTCAAGTTCCGGTGTTATTTGTGATCGCCTTGTTGATCGGTTGGGCACGTTTAAAAAAAGCAAGTTTTGAGGAGATCCATCAAGGGATTACCGAGGGGATCACAACGGCGATCATTCCGATCTTTATCTTTTTATTGATCGGGACTTTGATCGCTGTTTGGATCAAGGCAGGGATCATTCCAGCGTTGATGGTCTTTGGGTTCAATAGCTTGAGCGTCAAGTTCTTTGTACCATCGGCGTTTATCGTTTGTGGACTTGTAGGTCTTTCGATCGGTAGTGGTTTTACAACGATCTCAACTGTCGGGATCGCGATCTTAGGGATGGGGCTTACGATGGGCTTAGACCCAGCCTTAGTTGCAGGAGCGATCTTATCAGGAGCGATCTTTGGTGATAAGATGTCCCCTTTGTCTGATTCGACTAACTTAGCTTCAGCTGTTGCGGGTTCTGAGTTATTTGCCCACATCAAAAACATGATGTGGACCACGGTCCCAGCCTTTGTCCTTTCGTTTCTAGGTTTTCTAGCTTTAGGTCATGCAAGTAAAACACCAGATATGACAAAAGTTGAAACAACGATCAAAGTTTTAGAACAGACTTTTACGATCAATTGGTGGGCTAGCTTGCCGATCATTTTGATGTTTGTCTGTGCTTGGTGCAAGATCCCAGCGATCCCAACTTTATTTATCAACATCTTTGTTTCAACGGCAATGATCTTTATCAACGATCCACATTACACGATCAAAAAGTTTGCAACTTTAGTGGAACAAGGTTTTGTTGCTCAAACTAATAATCAAGATGTCAATGCTTTATTGACTCGTGGCGGGATCGGTAACATGATGGGAACCGTTTCGTTGATCATCATGACCTTAGCACTTGGTGGACTTTTGATGAAGTTTGGGATCGTTGCGGCTGCGATGGATCCTTTGGCTAAGAAATTGAACACGCCAGGAAAATTAGTTACTGTAACGATCTTCTCTGGGATCGCGATCAATCTCTTTGTTGGTGAACAATATCTTTCTGTCATTTTACCAGGGCGGGCGTTCAAGACGAGTTTTGAACGTTTGAAACTTGATCCGTTGAGTTTGAGCCGCGTTCTAGAAGACGGGGGAAGCGTGATCAACTACTTGATCCCGTGGGGCGTAGCTGGATCTTTTGCAGCTTCGACTTTAGGCATCCCAGTTTTGGCCTTTTTACCATTTACTTTCTTTAGCCTTTTGTGTCCACTCTTTTCGATCTTAAGCGGGATCACCGGGATCGGACTCAAGTACGATCGGCAAACAACGGTTTAGTCAAGAAGGGGCTGGGAAAAAACTACTAGCCTGAACTAAAAATACCTGATCAAATCTCGTTTTTGAGAAATTTGATCAGGTATTTTTCTTTTATGCTTGTTTTCGGATCGTTTTTTCAAAAATCCTCCCCCTATTTCTTTGAATAGGTGCCATAATTTTGATATATTGATCGTCAAAAGTATCAGTCCGATCTCATTTCGAACTGCTTTCTCTCCTCTAACATGTACTCGGCGTACGCCAAAATTACCCTTCATATCTCCGAAAATGGTTTCAACATCTGTACGTCTTCTCGCGTAGATCTTTGAACCCTTTTCACTTGAAAGGTCTTCTGTGGCACTATTTTTAAAAAATTCCCAGTTATAATTTATGGCTTTAGTTCGCTGATAGCCTTTAGGCGTCTTAGCTAAGTTTTCAAGTTCTTTAGTAGCCTGGAAAATATCAGCTACATAAACTTTAAAGTTTCTTTTGAATCCATATTTGTCCACACTTGAACTGTATCTTTGAAACTTAAATACTACACCGTCAGGATCTATATAATAATCATCTTCTGCATGATATGTCCAATTTTTGATATTGCGTGGATCTTTTTTGTATTTACGACTCTGTTCTTTTTGATACATTGGATAGGGCATCAATGGGATCTTTTCAAACATATCAGTAACAGCCTGATAGTTAGCTTCATTCCCATATCCAGCGTCCGCCACTATATATTTGAATAGTTCTAAGTTAGTAAAAGATTTTAAAAATGGCACTAATGTCCGTGTGTCCGTTGGGTTAGGAAATATATCATAATGTAGGACAAAGCGACCGCTAGTCGCGATCTGTAAATTGTAAGCAGGCTTTAGTTGCCCATTTTTCATATGATCTTCCTTTAAACGCATAAAAGTAGCGTCATTATCTGTTTTTGAGAAGCTATTTCGTCCCTGAAAGATCTTCCTATTACGTTCGTATCTTTCTTTTCTTGGCAGAAGATCAGTTTGGAGTTTGCGTTTGATGCTTTTTAGTCTTCGACGAGCTCGCTTATTTTTTGAACCACCTTTTATGACTTTAGGTTCAGTAGCGATATCTTCTTCAATCGCATCTAATTTAAGATCGGTCCCCTTAATAAGCTCCTTTATCGCATCACTGGACCCCAGCATATCTTTTGAAATAGCGATATCAACTTGGTGTTGGATCAGCTCGTCATAGGTCTTAGCTACTCTTTCATCAAGCGACTTTTCAAACTTATCAGAAGCATTTTTCCAGGTAAAACTATAGCGATTAGCATCAGCTTCTAATTTAGTACCATCAATAAATAAAGCTTCATCGGCATCTAACATACCATTTTTAGATAGAAGCAAAGTAAACAGCACAAAGGTTTTTTCGATGATCTTTTTAGCATGATCACTTGACCGAAAGTTATTGATAGTCTTATAACTAACAGAAGTATTTCCACTTAACCACATCATTGGAAGATAGTATTGATTCAATTTAGCGATCTTTCTACCAGAAAAGACGGATTCAAGATAAGCAAATAAAGTCATTTTTAAAAGCATAGCTGGATGAAAAGCTGGACGACCGGTATGTGAAGTGTCCTCTAAAAGAATATCTTGGGGGATCGAATCAACAAAGCGACTGATCAAAACAGCAATATGATCATCAGGTAATTTCATTGAATAAGTGATATCTAATTCCAGCTCAGATGTGTTATAATTTTTATACATGGTAGGTCTCTCCTTTATTGGTTTTGGTCAACTTAATATTAGCAAGAGATCGATCATATGAAAAGGCTCACGTTGAAAAAAATTCGACGTGAGCCTCTTTCTTTATTAGAACTGAGTTTTTTCCCAGCCCCTTTTTTAGATATTTTAAAAAAAGAGCTTTAGATATCCCAAAATCTGGGGTGGTATGGTAGGATAGACGGGGGATAAAATCTAGCATAGAAAGTGAAGAAAAATAGTGGATATTTTAGTTAAATTATATAGTCCTTTTTTTGATCTAGAAAACTGGAAAACTGTGATCGAATCTGGGGAAGATTGGATGATCATCTTTTCTTTAGTCTTGATCGAATGTCTCTTGTCAGTCGATAATGCGATCGTTTTAGCAGCTCAAACGCAAAAGCTCCCAGATAAGAAACAACAAGAAAAATCTTTATTTTATGGTCTTTGGGGTGCCTATCTTTTCCGCTTTCTTTTGATCGGAGTTGGTTCATATTTGATCAACTTTTGGGAGATCAAAGTTTTAGGTGCAGGCTATTTGATGTATTTATCGTTGAATCATTTTTATCAAATGAAATACCCCGAACGAGTCAAACGCAAAAATGCAAGAAAGCGCAAGCCATTATTACCCCTTTTTTGGTCAGTCGTGATCTCGATCGAATTGATGGATATCGTCTTTTCAGTCGATTCGATCTTAGCTTCATTAGCGATCTCACCTAATCCAGTGATCGTTTTGATCGGGGGCTTGATCGGGATCTTATGTATGCGGGGGATCGCTGAGATCATCATGCGTCTGATCGATCTTGTCCCAGAGCTTGAGGTGATGGCTTATTTCTTGATCGGCCTGATCGCGATCAAACTCTTTTTAACGATCCCGATGATCGATATCGAGATCCCAGCCGCTGCATTTGGGATCGTTGTCTTAGGCTCAGTGATCGTGACTTTGATCGTTCACAAGTTTAGAAATTAAAGGAATAAAAGATGTTACTCAAACGTTTAGAGTTATTGACACCATATCAAGTCAAGTTACTTACGCAGGCTGAGTTAGAAGAGATCTATGCTCTGCAAAAAGAGCATCCAGCTTATCACGCTCAGTTTTTAGCGCATGAATTAACAAAAGCAGATGTTTTAGCCGATCTGACGACTTTACCTGCGGGTGTTTTTCCCGAACAAAAATTTTATTTAGGTTTTTATGAAGCAGACGAATTGGTCTTGATCGTCGACCTTGTTTTGGACTATCCTAAAACACAAAGTGCTTTTTTAGGTCTCGTGATCGGCGCTAAAAAGCATTTAGGTCAAGGTAAAGCTACCAAAGTCATGCAAGTTTTAAGAAGTTGTTTAAAGCGTGAAGGTTATACAACGATGCTTGCTTCAAGCTTGAGCACAGATGAAAATGCCAAGCACTTTTTGAGATGCCAAGGTTTTTTACCTAAGCAAGAGACGACGACTGTTTTAGCTGAAAAAACACTTCCTTTGACGTTATGGACATTAGCGCTGTAACAGGGTCAAAGAGATATGTTAGAATGAGTTAGTTAGGCTTTTTTAGTCTGCGAAAATAGTTTAAAGATAGGTATGTGACAAATGAGAACAGCAATTTTGACTGATAGTTCGACTGGGTTGACCCCAGCCGAGGCTAAAAAACTCGGAGTCAAACTTTTAGCGTTACCACTTTTGATCGGACAAAAAACATATTTTGAAGGCCAAGATCTAGCAGATGAAGAGCTTTTTAGCTTAGCTGAGCAAACAAAAGAAAGTATCAATATTGCGCCAGTCTCTTTAGAGTTGATCGCAGAGGCGATGCAAGAGTTGGCCCAAGCTGGTTATGAGACAGTGATCTGCATCCATCTTTCAAATGGGATCACTGGGTTAGACGACAACTTGCGCTCTTATGCAGCCTTAAAAGAACGGGCTTTGGAAGTGAAGATCTTTGATTCACATACAACTGGAGCAGCACAAGCGCAAATGGTCCGCTATGCGGCAAAATTAGCACTGTTAGAAAAAAGTCCAGCTCAGATCATCTTAGCTTTAGAAGAGCTAAGAGCTAAAACACAAACGATCGTGATCGATAACATCAAAAATTTAAAAAAGACAGGTTACGTATCCAACGGAACGCCTGCTTTTTCAAATGCACTTTTGCATTTGAAAACATTACTTGAATTTACTGACGATGGGAAGCTTGCCGTGTTAGACACAGGGATGCGCATGAAAAAAGTTTACCAAAAAGTTTTAGAACAGATCGCTCAAGCTGATCCGACTGAGCTTCAGTTGATGTTGATGTATGATGTCGGTTCAAGTGAATTAGCCGATAAATGGCTCGAGCGTTTCAAACAAGACTTACCGACTGCAACGTTTACTGTAGCGCGACTTAAGCCTTCGATCCGAGTCCATACGGGTGAAAAAAGTTTGTTGATCAGTTGGATCTATGCTTAAAAAGAAGCTACGCAATTAGTTTTTATAACTAGTTGCGTAGCTTCTTTAGTTTTTATTTTTCAAGCCAACCACCATCAAGCGGTAAAGTAACACCGTGAATGTAGTCTGCTGCTTGACTGGCTAAAAATAAAGTTGCCTGAGCGACTTCTTCTGGCTGGGCCCAACGTTTGGCAGGAGTTTCTTGGGCGACTTCTTTAGCCATCAAAGCTTCCCCTAAAAAATCGGCCTGATTCATCGGCGTTTTGATCGCACCTGGGGCAAGGCAGTTAGCCCGGATCACTGGTGCATAATCTAGATCAAGTTGTTTTGTATAACCAATGATCGCATGTTTACTAGCGGTATAAGCTGCCCCCCCACCACCAGCAACGAGACCTGCGATCGAAGCCATATTGATGATCGTACCTCTTTTTTGCGCCAGCATCGTGGGTAAGAATTCATTTGTTAGTAAAAAGATACTCTTTAGATTTGTGTTGAAAATATCATCCCAGAGTTCTTCACTTGTTTCAAGAGTCGGACGGTAAGCATCCAAGATCCCAGCCGTATTGAGCAAGATGTCGATCTGACCAGCTTGTTGCAAAACTTTTTTGGCAAAAGCCTGAAGTTCATCTCTTTTACGGACATCGCATTTGAAAAAATGAAAAGTATCAGGGTAGCTTTGTTGCAAAGCTTTAAGCTCTTTTGTCTCTTGGAGATCAGCTCCAAAGAAAGTTGCTCCATTTTGTAAAAAAGCTTCTGCTTGTGCTAACCCGATCCCAGAAGCGACACCAGTTCCGCCAACGACTTTTGTTGAAAATTCCTGGTATTGGCTCATCAGTCGACAAGCTCCCAATCATCGGCTAAAACATCACACGAAGTTGGCATAAATTGAGAAAGTGCTGGTTCTTCTTGTGTGCGGATCATCAAATATGGATTGATCTTTTCACCAGCTAGAGTGTCATCGGAGACGACAAAAATATATTCTTCACTTGCGCCCCAACCTTTGGTCCGAACAGCTTTTTTTCCAGCTTTTAAAGCAGGTAAGATCTCTTCAAAAGTCATTTTTTCACCTCATTATTTTGTCAGGTCAACAGTCTTATTCAGAAGATAAACGACAACTGCTCCAAGAGCCATCGAGATAAATTCGCCGGCCCCAACTGAGAGGTATGTTGCCCAAAATGGTAGACCGCTGACAAAGTATAATTCTAAAGCAACGCTCCAAGACATCAACGTACAGATCAAAACACAACAGATCAATTTTTTCGGAACTGAGGTCATTTTACGCGTTACAAAGTAACTTAAAGATGTCATGACTAAAGTTCCCAAAGAACCAAAGATCACATCAACGATCCCTAAAGGCGAAAATAGATTAGCGATCGCACAGCCAAGAGTTACTGCCCAAATATAGCGCTTATTGAAAACAGAAAAATTATTAAATAGTTCAGAAAAGCGCAGTTGGACAGCTCCAAAACTCAAAGGGTTGATCAAAGTAAAAGCGACGTATAAAGCGGCGACGACGCCGACTTTAGCTAATTCGAGCGTCTTAGTTGCAGTATTTGACATAAAAAAATCTCTCCTAGTTTTTTATTACGGTGGGATGGTCACGAACCACCAAGACTATAGTATAGAAAGAAAACCTTGAAAATGCAATTCTAGAATTATCTCTACATAAAATATTAAGAAAATGTTATAATAGCCACGTAAATACGCTTGAATATTAAATTTTGTTTAAGAGAAAGGATCTAGCTAAGTATGGATTATAGACGTAAAAAGAAGGCTCTTTTTGAATATAAAAAATTACATAAAAAAGAGTTACTCGTTGCTTCAAGTTTGACTGTGATGGCATTTTCGGCTGGAATGTATACTGAACAAAGCGTTAAAGCCGATCAAGTTGCGAAACAAACCCAAGTTCAACAACAAGTAACGGCTGAACCAAATAGCCAACAAGTTGCAAGCGATCTTTTAACAACGCAAAGCGGTCAACAAAAGGCAACAGCAGATAACGTTACAACTACAGCAGAACAAACAGAAGCAGAAACGACTGCGACACCTCAAACAGAAGCGACTGCTACTGTCTCAAATGAAAATAAAGAACAAACGACTGTGGTAGATGCACAGCAAAATTTAGACGCGCAAAAAAACGCGGGCACACAAGCACCAGCAGATACTAAGGCTGAGACAACAGCTTCACAAGATAGCGCAGCAGATAATAAAACAGCTGAAGTAACAACTGTTGCGACTGCTGAAGCTACGCAAACAGCAGAGACTTCAAAAGCGACTACACGTGCGACTGACACACCTGCACATTTTCCGATCGGGGATCCACAATATGTAAAAGGTGACGCAGTTGATGTCGCTTCTTATCAATCATGGATGACACAAGATGATTTTAATAAATTAAAAGAGCTTGGCGTAAGTTCTGTCATCGTCAAGACGACTGAAGGGACAAGTTATGTCAATCCAGCAGCCCAAAAGCAGATCCATGAGGCGCGTGAAGCTGGGCTCAACATTTCTGTTTACCACTATGCGACCTTTGATAATGCCTCAAGTGGTTATGCCGAAGGACAACATATGGCAACGACTTTACAAAAATTAGATCTAGCTAAAGATACACTTATTTTTGCTGATATGGAAGATGAAAGCACATATAGTGTCAATATTGCTGATAATCTAAATCATTTTTGGAGTGCTTTAGCCGAAGCTGGTTATAAGAACCACGGGGTATATACATCTGGTAGCTACCTCTATCGTGATGCTGCGATCAACACCGTTGGCAAAGATAAAACGTGGTTAGCTCAATACCCATATGAACCTGTGCGTGATGGTTATTACGAAAAGAAATGGCGTGCCGAAGGTTATGGTGCTTGGCAATTTTCTTCGACAGCATATATTCCAGGGCGTGAAGCGATGGGGACGCTCGATCTTTCGACTGATTTCAACGGTCTATTGTTAGGTTCTAAGACAGCTAACACTGCTTCTCAAGTCAATAAAGACGGACATTGGTATTTAGTTGATGACGAGACAGGCGAGTATTTGACAGGTCTCCAAAAAGTAGATGACATGACGCATTACTATGCTCCAAATGGTCAGATGCAATATGGTCAACAAGAGATCGATGGTCATTGGTACAATTTTGACACCACAACGGGTGCGATGAAGACTGGCTTTGTGAAGATCCCAGAACAAAACAAGACTGTTTATTATGCAACAAATGGTCAGATGCAATACGGTCAACAAAAGATCGCAGGCTACTGGTACAATTTTGACGCTACAACGGGTGCGGTGAAGACTGGCTTTGTGAAGATCCCAGAACAAAATAAGACCGTCTACTACAATGATAAAGGGCAAATGGTCTACGGTTGGCAATGGATCGGTAATACAACACATTATTTTGATACATTTGACGGGAAAATGGCTGTAGGTCAACAAAAGATCAATGGTCACTGGTATTTATTCAACGACAACGGTGAGATGCAACGTGGTCTTCAATATATCCCAGAACAAAATAAAACAGTCTACTATAACCAAGAAGGTTGGATGCAATACGGTCAACAAAAGATCAATGGTAATTGGTATAACTTTGATACGTTTGATGGTGCGATGAAGACCGGTTTTGTGCGAATCCCAGAGCAAAATAAAACAGTCTACTATAACCAAGATGGCTGGATGCAATACGGTCAACAAAAGATCAATGGTCATTGGTACAACTTTGATACGTTTGACGGTGCGATGAAGACCGGTTTTGTGAAAATTCCAGAGCAAAATAAGACAGTCTACTATAATGGCAATGGACAAATGCAATATGGCCAACAAAAGATCAATGGTCATTGGTACAACTTTGATACATTTGACGGTGCGATGAAGACCGGTTTTGTGAAAATTCCAGAGCAAAATAAGACAGTCTACTATAATGGCAATGGACAAATGCAATACGGTCAACAAAAGCTCAATGGTGACTGGTACTTATTTGATACGTTCGATGGTGCGATGCAAACAGGAGTCCAATATATCAAAGACCAAGATAAGTTAGTTTACTACAACGAAAAAGGTCAAATGCAGCATGGGACAGTTACGATCGCAGGGCAAACTTACCAAACAAATGAAATCACTGGCGCCTTTGTTGGTAAAGGTCAACAAAAGATCGCCAACAATTGGTACTTATTTGATAACAACGGTAAAGTTTTAACTGGTTCCCAAAATATCAAAGAACAAAACAAGACAGTCTACTACAGTCCTACAACAGCTAAGATGCAATATGGTCAACAAAAGATCAATAACAGTTGGTATAACTTTGATACGTTTGACGGTAAGATGAAGACTGGCTTTGTGAAGATCCCAGAGCAAAATAAAACAGTCTACTATGCACCAAACGGTCAAATGCAATACGGTCAACAAAAGATCAACGGCCATTGGTACAACTTTGATACATTTGATGGTGCGATGAAGACAGGTTTTGTGAAAATTCCAGAACAAAATAAAACAGTTTACTATAGTGGCAATGGCCAAATGCAATACGGTCAACAAAAGATCAACGGCCATTGGTACAACTTTGATACATTTGATGGTGCGATGAAGACAGGTTTTGTGAAAATTCCAGAACAAAATAAAACAGTTTACTACGATGTAAATGGTCAAATGCTTTATGGCGAACAGACCATTGCTGGGAAAAAGTATTACTTTGATCCAGTCACCGGTGCAATGAAATAATTTAGAAGAAAAGAGGTCAGAAAGCTACTTTAATAAAAAAGTAGCGAAAGAGATAATGTTTGAAAGAAAAGTTCACTACAAAATGTATAAAGCTGGTAAGAAGTGGGTCTTTGCAGCGATCACGACTTTTGCCCTTGGAACAGTGATGACAACGACTGTTTCAGCTGATGAGACGACACAAGCCGAAGCAACGACAGCAGTCAGTCAAACGGCTTCAACGCAAACTGCGACACAAACTGCCAAACCAGATGCAACAACGACTGAGGCTACAAAAGAGGCTCAAACAGTAGCTGCTACAGATGTAAAAGCAACACCACAAGAAGTAACGACTGAGGCTCAAACAAATGAACTGCAAGCGTCAGCTACAACAGCAAGTGAAACAACTCAAACAGAAAAAACGGCGCCAACACAAACAACTTCAGTAGCGGCACCTGCTGCTACAATTCAAGCAGAAGAAACAAAAACGCCTGATACAGCGCAAAAAACAAAAGACGTTGCGTCAACAAATGCAACTACACCAGTTAAAGAAGCCCCAACTTATACTCAAGTCAAAGAAAACGGAAATTGGTATTTAAAAGATACCGCTGGAAACTACATGACTGGGTTCCAAACGATCGCAGAGCAAAATAAGGTCGTCTATTACGATCCGACTGATCATCAAATGCAATACGGTCAACAAAAGATCAATGGTGACTGGTACTTATTTGATACGTTCGATGGTGCGATGCAAACTGGAGTTCAATATATCAAAGACCAAGATAAGTTAGTTTACTACAATGAAAAAGGTCAAATGCAACATGGGACAGTTACGATCGCAGGGCAAACTTACCAAACAAACGAAGTCACTGGCGCCTTTGTTGGTAAAGGTCAACAAAAGATCGCCAACAATTGGTACTTATTTGATAACAACGGTAAAGTTTTAACTGGTTTCCAAAATATCAAAGATCAAAACAAGACAGTCTACTACAGTCCTACGACAGCTAAGATGCAATATGGGCAACAAAAGATCAATAACAATTGGTATAGCTTTGATACGTTTGACGGCGCGATGAAGACAGGTTTTGTGAAGATCCCTGAACAAAATAAAACAGTCTACTATGCACCAAACGGTCAAATGCAATATGGGCAACAAAAGATCAATAACAATTGGTATAACTTTGATACATTTGACGGCGCGATGAAGACTGGCTTTGTAAAGATCCCAGAACAAAATAAGACAGTCTATTACGCAGCTAACGGTCAAATGCAATACGGCTGGCACTGGATCGATAATGCCACACGTTATTTTGATACTTTCAACGGTGCGATGACAACAGGGCAACGTTTGATCAATGGTCATTGGTACTTATTTGATCAAAACGGAGCTATGCAACGGGGACTCCAAACGATCAAAGAACAAAATAAAACGGTCTACTATAATCAAGACGGTTGGATGCTTTATGGTTGGCAATGGGTCAATAATGCCACACGTTACTTCGATACCTTCAACGGGGCAATGAAGACAGGTCAACAAAAGATCAACGGACATTGGTACTTATTTGCCCAAAATGGGGCCATGCAACGAGGCTACCAATATATTCCAGAACAACAAAAGATCGTTTATTATAACCAAGATGGCTGGATGCTTTACGGTCAACAAAAGATCGCTGGCGTTACCCGCAACTTTGATACGTTTGATGGTGCTTTGAAAGCTACTGGTCAACAAAAACTTGGGGCAGATTGGTATCTTTTCAGTAATGATGGTAAAGTTTTAACTGGTTTCCAAAATATCAAAGATCAAAACAAGACAGTCTACTACAGTCCTACGACAGCTAAGATGCAATATGGCCAACAAAAGATCAATAACAATTGGTATAACTTTGATACGTTTGACGGCGCAATGAAGACAGGTTTTGTGAAGATCCCAGAACAAAATAAGACGGTCTACTATGCACCAAACGGTCAAATGCAATATGGTTGGCAAGAGATCGCTGATGATAAATACTACTTTGATACGTTTGATGGTGCGATGTATACAGGAAGCCATAACATTGATGGCAAAGATTATACTTTTGATGCTAAAGGTCGTTTATTACCAATGACGACTCAAGCATATCGGGAACAGATCGCACAAGAGATCGCTAAAAAGATCGAAACAACAACTGGTCAAAAGATCGATCATGATTGGGACAACCAAAATGATAACTACTTAGCTTATAGCGTACATGATGTGGCACAATTAGTTGCCCGAAGCAATTTAGCCGCTACAAGTGAAGCTGTGCAAACTAACTTGAAGAATAATGCTTTATTTACTGGTAAGGCTGATGTCGTTTGGGTCAAGAGTTATACGCAAAGTGACAAGGAAAAAGGGCTTCAAAATATCGTCGCTGACTTTATGCAAGCTTATCCAGCTTTAAGTGATCTTTCTAAGACAGCTCTTGGCGTAGGTGTCAAAGAAACTGAAAACGGGATGAACGTGGCGGTGGTCGTCTTTACTTTAGGTGACAATACTAGTTCACAAGTCCAAACGACAACTTCACCTGTGACTGTAACTGTCAGCGATGTATATACGGCACCAGGGGTCAACATAACGGCTAAAGACGGCCTAACACCAGGCAGTGTGCTTGAAACAGCTGATCTTAGAAGCTTTAAGATCCCAGAAAGTTTATTGACAGGGCCTAAAGGCGAAAAGATCAGTGAACAAAACTTAAATATGATCTTTAGCAGTCTAGCTGGAAATGAAAGTGGTCTTGAAGGACAAAAGACATATGAAGGAACAGACGGGAACGTTTACCACTATGTCTTCTGGTTGAACGATAAAGTTGATGGCCAAACAGTCGGCAAGCAAGCTGTTTTCTTAGCTGCTAATAAAGATACTGTTTATGGTGGTCCGATCAAAGTCAGCTATTCAGCAACATTGACTTGGGGCGCACCAGTTGCACCAGAGACACCAGCTGCAGGCACACCTACGAGCCAAATGACAACAGAACAGATCGATCTGGCTTATAAGACAGGGACAGATACTGGCCTACGTTATGATGCAGTTAAAGTCGAACCGATCGCTGGGATGACTTCAGATATGATCCGTGGGGTCGATATCGGTAGTTATCAATCATTGATCGATGCTGGCGTGAAATTCTACGACTTCGCTGGCAACGAAGCACCGATCTATAAAGTTTTAGCTGATGCTGGAGTCAACTGGATCAGATTACGTGTTTGGAACGATCCATTCGATGCTGAAAACGAAACGTATGCTGGTGGGGCATGTAGTGAAGCTAACGTTGTCAAAATGGCTAAAGATGCTTCAAAATATGGCTTAAAAGTCTTGCTTGATTTCCATTATTCAGATTTCTGGGCTGATCCAGCTAAACAACCTCTTCCAAAAGCTTGGGTCGATCAATCTGGTGATGCTTTAGCTAAGAGCGTTTATAATTACACAAGTAAAGTTTTAGGCGATCTTAAAGCCACTGGCGTTGATGTTGGTATGGTCCAGATCGGAAATGAGATCACAAATGGGGTCTTTGGGATCTATTCAAACCGTGACCGCGGTGAATCTTATTTAGATGTTTGGGGCAATAAACAAAAAGCCGCTTTGATCTCACAATATTTAAATGCGGGTTCACAAGCCGTTCGTAAAGTATTGCCAAATGCGCAGATCGCGATCCAATTAGAAACACCAAATGTGACGAAATACCGTAATATCATGACAGCTTTGAAAAACAATAACGTTGATTATGATCTTTTAGGGACATCTTATTACCCATTCTGGTCAACACACGACGGTAACGGCTGGTATAAAGACTTTAATATGGGTTGGGGCGCAAACACACCAAAGAGTTTAGAAGGTGTGCAAATGTTAGCTAAAGACGAATTTGGTAAAAAAGTTGTCGTCTTAGAAACAGGTTGGATCAATAATGTGCGTGATTCTGATGGAACAGGAAATTCGATCGGAGCTGATTCTGAGATCCAAGCTTACAGCCACGATCCACAAGGCCAAGTCGATGCCATGTCTGATATGTATAAAGCTTTAGTAGCTCAAGGTGGTCTAGGTGGTTTCTGGTGGGAACCAGCCTGGATCCCAGTAAAAGCTGGTTGGGAAAACTGGCAATACAACAAAGATGCATCTGACAAGTACGGAACTGGTTGGGCTTCTAAACATGCCGTTGGCTATGCACCAGATAGTGTGATGTACTATGAAGGCAAACCGACCTGGGGTGGTTCGACTTGGGATAACGTTGCTTTATTCGATGATCTAGGCTACCCATTACAATCACTTAAGATGTATAACGGCTTTTTAACTGGTTATGAAACGCCAAAAGCACCTGAAAAAGTTAGTTCAAGTGTTGCCTTTAAAGTCGATAAAATTTGGAACAGTGATAATGTTCAATTAAAAGATGCCTTGAATGTTGGAGATACAGTCAGCGCAAATGAAGTTTCCAATGCACTTTCTGAAAGCGCCCAAGCACTTTTGCGCGGTGAAGAAGGTCAAGCGCTCGGTCAAACTAACTTAGAAAAGATCGGAAGTGGCCTTGGGGGTGTCACAACGGCACTTGAAGGTAATAAAACGTATTACACAGCCACTGGCGAAGCTTACCACTATGTTTTCTGGTTGGCCGAAGGAAAAACAGCCGAACAAAAAGCTTGGAACTTCTACAACGATAATCAAACAGCTAAGTATGGTGAAACTTTGACAGCTAAAGTCGAAGCAACTGTAACTTGGGGCGAAGCTAAAGCTTAAACTTAAACTAAAGAAGACTATCTGCGTTTTTGGCAGATAGTCTTCTTTTTTGGCTCTTTGTCAACCACTGTGTAAAGTTAAATTTTTTTAGAAGTTCCATGGAGATGGTCTAGGCTATCTTCATGGAACTTCTTGTATCTTTTCCAAGATAGGTTTGAAGGTAAATGCGTGCTTTTAAATGATCAAAGTTTCTATATCCATAGGCAGTACGTTGTATCTGTTTGATCTTCCGATTGATCCCTTCCAAAGGACCGTTTGTGTAACGTGAATACATTGGATCTAAAGCAGATATGATCGCGTCTAAATTGTCAAAGAACGATAAAAGAACTTTTTCAGATTTAGTAGCTAAGGTACGCTTAATAAGGTACTTTTGATGAACTTCGTTAATACGTTGTTTAAAGATGTCTATTTTGTTTTTAGTTGGAGCGACGATGATCTCTAATAAACGTTGATAGTCCCAGTAAGCTTCATTAAAGGTTTGATCACCAACTTTAAGTCCCAAATTTACTAAGCGCTCTGAAGTAGTCCAAATTTTTAGTGAACGTTCATAAAATTGATGGGTACAATCTAGGTCGTCATAGCGTTTTAAGAATAATTTCCAATTCCGCTTAAATAGTTTGTAGTTTTTAGAGCTGCGTTCAAAGCTATTCATCAAATCAGTTCGCATAGAGTTAAGTGCTTGGTTAAGCATTTGAACTATATGAAAACGATCAATGATGATCTTAGCATTAGGGAATAGAGTTTTAGCAATATCAACGTAGTAAGAGTTTAGATCACAACTGACGGTGCGCACTAACTGTCTGACGGATTCCGGGAATTTCATAAAATACTTGATGATAGTATCTTTAAACCTATTAGGTAAGATAGTTTGGATAACATGATTATCCGAATCAAGGCAAATAAAATGATAGCCATTGTGAGTACCTCTAAATTCATCAAAGCAAAGATGGAGCGGTAAGAAATTGAAGTTATTCCGAAATTCAGAACGAGTATGAGATAACATACGGTTAACTGTTGAAGCAGAAACACCTTCTTCATAAGCGATCGTTTTAGCGGAAATGTCATGTCTTAGTTTAGTGGCAATCTTAGCTCTAAGTGAATAAGAGATCTGACAATTTGGAGGTAGGAGCGTAGTTTTGGCAGAAATAGTTGAATTACAATTGCGACAACGGATACGAGCTGAACGAGCTTGGATAGTAGTTTGATGAGTGGCGTTGACAGCTGGGATCCGAATGAGTCGTTTAGGAGTGTAACCATTACGGTAAAAAGTGGTAAAGCCACAATTATTACAACGAAAGTTCGTTAATTCGTGAGGCAAGAAACTGATAGTAGCTTGAAAAACTTTATAAGAGATACCATTGATCATTTCATCATAAGGTTCATTAGAGAAGTGAAGATGAGGATCACTGATATCAAGACAAGATTTAACTATCGAATCAACAGAATATGTAGTATAATTTAAAGAAGTCATAATGTCACCATACTTTCTAATGATGTTTTCGTGGTTGTATACACAAGAGAAAAAGGTGCCATTATGGCTCTTTTTTTTGTGTAAAAATTTTTATTTACATACCATATCAAAAAAGCTGTGTAATGAACAGATTATCATTACACAGCAAAAAGTATAGAGCCTCTTTTTTGTGATTTAGTAAACTGCAAGTTCGATCAAGTTTCCGTCGGGATCGTTCAAGTAGATGACGTGCATCTTTCCATTGGCCCCTACCGCTTCTTTTGGTCCAGCAATGATCTCGATAAAGTAACTTTTCAAATGATTGAGAATATTTTCTAAAGGATCACTTGCGACTAAACAAAGATCAGCGCTGCCACTCGTCGGTGTTTTCGGTGTCAATTCCGAAAACGCATCGAGCTGTTGTAAGTAAAGAAGCTGATGCCCACAGCGCATGACTTTGCGATCGGTAGTGCTAAGTTCTTCTAAAACAGGGAGATCAAAGACTTCGTGATAGAAGTTGACAGCTTTTGTCAGATTTGTAACGGAGAGAACGATATGATCAAAACGTTTGATCTTCAAGATAAAACACCTCTATTGTTTATTTTTTAATGCGTTGAATAAGAAATACGATCCAAGGGCCCAGACACAAGCTTCAGTGAACGGCACACTCAACCAGACTCCGTTCAGATCGAAGAGAAGTGCAAACAAGAGCACACTTGGGATCAAGATAAAATAACCTCGTAAAAGCGAAAGGACAAAGGCCGCTTTAGCCCGTTCGATCGCTACTAATGATAACATGATCACTAAATTTTGGCTGGCAAAAAAAACACTTAGAAAATAAAGGGGCAGCCCGTTAGTAGCGATCTTGAGCAAAGCAAGTGAATGATCATGGTCAAAAGCACTGATGATCGGATATTTGAAAAAGACTAAGACAAAATATAGGATACAAGCAAGACCTAAAGCAACTTTTAAACCTAAAAAGATCGCTTCTTTGACGTGATCCCAATTGTGACTGCCATACTCGCGACTAGCGATCGGTTGGACGCCTAGTGCGATCCCGTTTGACAGAGCTAAAACGACGACCGCGATATTTGCGATCACCCCATAAGCAGCAACAGCATAATTATCACTTAGTTGCAGTAAAACCAAGTTGAAAACAAAGATACTGATCCCAGTGCTCATCTCAGTTAAAAAGGAAGGTATGCCTAGAGCAGCTGCTTTTTTTAAGTTGGTCCAAGTTGGCAACGCCCATTTGAGTTTAAGCTGTCTTTTTTTAAAGCGTGTATGCAAAGTCAAGACACCTAAACTTGTCAATGGTGAAAAAAGTGTTGCGATCGCTGCTCCAAGCATATGAAGATCAAAAACAAAGATCAAAAGCCAATCTAAAATAACGACCACGGCGGTAGCAGATAAAGTTGCACACATCGTAAGCTGAGGGTTGCCGTCATTTCGAATAAAATTGACACAAACATAATTACACATAAAAAATGGTGCTCCTAAGACGATCACGCGCATATATGGTAAAGCAACATTCATCGTCTGGGCATTAGCACCTAAGAGTGTCAAAACTTGGGTCGGGAATATATTAAAAAGAAGTGCAAGTAACGCGCCTAAGCAAAAGCAAAAGAGCAACAACTGCCCAAAAAGCGATTCAACGCGCTTAGGATCTTTGAGCTTATTGATCGAGTAGATCGTAGACCCGCCGATCCCAAACAAAAGCCCTAGGGAATTGAAGAGATTGAACAACGGTAATACGATATTCAATGCCGCTAAGCCAAGTGAACCGCCTGCAGCCGCAATGAAGATCGTATCAACTAAAACATATAAGGAAAGACCTAAAGAAGCAAAAATATTTCGCACGATGTATTGCCCGACTTCACGTTTGATACTGAGTGTTTGCAAAAAAATACCTCCAATGTTTGATCTTCCTCTATCAATCATGATCGCCTGTCAGAAGATCGGCTAGCGTTATTTTTTGGCAAAACCCGGCGATTTTGCGACCCTTATTTAATTTGAGAAAGCAAAGATGATTTTAACAAATTTTAAAGTAAAATACTAGTTGAGCGAGTTGAAAGAAAAAATGTTAAACGTTTAACATATTTTTGATTTTTTACTTTTCAAAACGCTTACTTTGCGCTAATATAATTATTAAGAAAACGATTACTATTTTAGCAGGAGTGATTAATGGTGAGTAAATTATATGGTGCGATCGAAGCTGGTGGAACAAAATTCGTTTGTGCGGTCGCAGATGAAGATCTAAAAGTTATCGAACGCGTTTCGATCAAGACGACTGTACCAGCTGAAACGATGGCAAATGTCTTTAAATTTTTTGAAAAATATCAAACTGAGCTAGTTGCGATCGGGATCGCCTCCTTTGGTCCGATCGATGTTAATCGTAAGTCAGAGACATATGGTTATATCACTAATACCCCTAAACCAGGTTGGAAAAACTACGATTTCTTAGGTGAAATGAAAAAACGCTTTGATGTGGCGTACGCTTGGACGACTGATGTTAATGGTGCGGCTTACGGTGAATTAAAAAAAGGTGCAGCTTACGGCAAAGATAGCTGTGTTTATTTGACAGTCGGCACTGGGATCGGTGGCGGTGTTGTGATCAATGGCAAAGTGATCGAAGGTTACCAACATCCAGAGATCGGTCATATCGTGATGCGGCGCCATCCAAAAGATCAATATGCCGGACATTGTCCTTTCCATCAAGATTGTTTGGAAGGGTTAGCGGCTGGTCCAGCGATCGAAGCGCGCCAAGGTGGTATTAAAGCTTATGATATTCCTAAAGATGATGAAGCTTGGGAGATCGTAGCTTACTACTTAGCTCAAGCATGTGTTGATCTAACTTTGATCTTATCACCTGAAAAGATCATTTTTGGTGGTGGTGTTTCTAAACAAGAGCAACTCTTCCCAATGATCCGTCGTTCTTTTGCAGAACAGATGAAAGATTATGTTAGCACGCCAGACCTCGATGACTACATCGTCCATGTTCAATTAGGAGACGATGCAGGGATCACAGGGTGCTTATTATTAGCTAAAGAAGCTGTTGAACAATAAAGTTTACTAAACCAAAAGAAGCCTCCCGAAAGGGGGCTTCTTTTGGTTTAGAGGACACTTAAGTGTTTCAATTCAACTGGGTCAGCCAAGATCTGATCTTTAGGCATGATCCGTTCGATCCGATGTTTTTCAGAAAATAAGATGACGCGATCGCAGATATCTTTGATCTGACCAAAATGATGACTTGACATGATGATCGTCTTCCCACTTTGGTGGAGTTTATCTAAAAGCTCGACGATCAAAGTGCGATAGTGTGGCGAAAGACCATTGAACGGTTCATCTAAAACAAAGACCTCAGGATTCATCGTCAAAACACTCCCGATCGCGACCAATTTCTTCTCGCCACCAGAAAGATGATACGGGACACGTTCAGCTAAATGTTCGATCGAAAGTAATTTTAAACAGTCATTTACGCGTTGGTCGACTTCAGCAGGGCTTAGACCTAGTTGTCGTGGACCAAAAGCTAGTTCTTCGGCAACGCTCATATTAAAAAGTTGGACGTCACTATCTTGAAAAACAAAACCGACTTTTTCGTAAAGTTTAGCTGCTTGACTAGGGTCTTTTAAGAAAGCTTCATCGATCTTTAGATCATTGAAGTAGTATTCTCCAGCATGAAGTGGAAAAAAGCCAGTCAAGATCTTTAAAAGAGTCGATTTCCCTGAGCCGTTTGGTCCCATGATGACTAAAGTCTCATTTGGAAAAACATCTAAAGAAACTTTATCTAAAGCGACATGTCCGTCGTAGTCAAAGACGGCATTACTTAATTTGATCATAAAATTTTCTCACCTTTTACTAGCCCCGCATGACGATAAACAAAGCACAGATCGCAAGTAAGATCAGGCCTGGGATGAGATCGTGTTTTTGAAAGCGAGGACGCATTTTATTTGTATTTGAAAGTTTGTAACCGCGCAAGACCATTGCTTGGTAAAGATCATTCATCCGTTGTTTGAGCGATAAGTATAGTTCACCGATCAAATTACCGAGCAAATGAAGTGAAGCTTTTTGACCTAGAGTTTTAAAGCGGATGCTATACAGTGATTCTTGCAGATAGATCCCTGCTAAATAGCAATATTTTACAGTGATATCAAGCGTTAAGATCAAAACGCTTGGAAAGTGAAGTTGTTTTAACGCTAAAATAAATTGTTGCCATGACGTGGTACCTGAAAAATAAGCTAAAGCAAGGAGCAAAGTCCCGATCCGCATCAAAAAGAGAGCAAGATCTGCTTTATGGCTCAGAAGCAGACTAGGTAAAATAAAGATCAAAGTAAAAAGTATGAGTTTGAAATACTTTTTAAGGATCGCTAAGATCGCATTGCCCGGGAAAAAAGCGATCTGACCTAAAATGATCAGTGAGACTGCCCACAAGAAGATCACATTTTGCGACAGTAAGACGAGCAAGGTCGTCAGTAAGAGCGAACAAACGCGAAACCACGGCGAGGAGTCTACATGGTAGACTGGCGTAACATTTGTCAAAAAGTGGAGCAGTTTACCGATCGAAGAAATATTGACTCCAACAAAATCATGTTTTTTCTTAAAGTCTAAATGGGTATCATTTTTTGTAGTCAGCCAAGTTGGCAACTTTGGATCAGTTGAGTTGTTCATGTTTTGTACCAAGAGCCATCAAGATCTTCCCGATGATCAAGAAAACTAAAACTGCAGTGACTGCACTTAAAATATAACCTAAAGGTAATGCTGTTCCTGGCACAGTATAACCACCGAAGGCTGCATTGAAGCTCATCCCGTGTGCCATACCATGCGGTAAAGTATTTCCTAAGTGTTCAGCGTGCATTTTGGCTAATAATTCACTTGTATCCCATTCGCCCCAAGCAGTACCACTAGCTAAAAGACCGAGGGGACTCAAGACGATCATTGCCCCGATCAACCAATAGAAATATTTGAATCCAGTTTTCATCTTAGCTGCTTGTGCTGAAGTTGCGCGACTTGGGGCGTAGATCTCAGCTGGAGCGACTTTTTTGACAAAGGCGTAAACGACGTAAGTAAAGAATGCTTCAACGACCCCAGCAACGACTAAATGAGCAAACATCATCGCAGGAACTGCGATGCTCAATGGATATGGGTTATATAGTGGTTGTCCGTTAGCCGAGACTGCAATGATCGGTTGGATCCCAAGTTCGACCCCAGCTAAAAAGGCGGCAGCGTTGATCCCTAAATAAGAGCCTAAGACCACTCCTAAACGATCATGACCATGCTTTTTGAGTGCAGCATAGATCCAATAGCCAACAAAAGGCATGACACATGCCATGTTAAAGATATTTGCGCCAAGAGCTAAAAGACCACCATCACCAAAAAGAAAAGCTTGAAGTAGTAACGCGACGGTGACGGCGACACACGCGGCATACGGACCGACTAGGATCGCAAGTAGCGTTGCGCCGACTGCATGGGCTGTTGTTCCGCCAGGGATCGGGACATTGAACATCATGACTAAAAATGAAAGCGAAGCACAGATCCCAAGCATTGGTGCTAATTCGCGATTCTTGGTCAACTGTTGTTTAGTTTTGGAAAGTGAGATCGCTACAACAGGTGTTGCAGCAACAAATAAGACCCCGCATGTGGCAGGACTCAAATAATTATCAGGAATATGCATGATAAAACCTCTTTTCTAAAAATTGCGGTATCTAAAATCACTAAAAAGACTGATACAAAATGTGCTCTATACGATAAAACTAACTTTTACTATGTAAAATGTGGTCCTGTGTAAGTGCAACTCGAACAAAGCGTCTTTGCTCATTAACTTTATCCTCCCCTGAAAGTAGTGCTTTTGACTAAATTTGTTCAAATATTTTGTTCCCTGCGCATAACCTATTTAATAGATTTAAGATACAAGGAAATTATAAGGGTGAATCTTGCTTTTAAAAGTCCGTTATATATTACTTTAAAACATAATTTTGTGTTATTTTTACGATTTTGAGCGATAAAGTAAACGTTCAAAGCTCAAAAAAGCCGTTACAAAATAGAGAAGTACAAATATTTTAACGATATTTAGACGTTAACAGTAGGCGGAAACGCCTTTTTTTTATTTGAATTAAAAAGTTAAAAGATTTCATTCTAAAAATAAGAGTAGATTTAAATGCGAAGGATTTTTACCTGAAAAAATTTTGGAGGGACTACATATGGCAATTAATAGTGGCGATACTGCCTTTATGATGCTTTGTACTGCGATGGTCTGCTTGATGACACCAGGCCTTGCCTTCTTTTATGGGGGTCTAGCTCGGAAGCGCAGTATCTTATTTATTATGATGGAGTCATTCATCTCGATGGGGATCGTGACTTTGATCTGGATGTATGGTGGCTTTGGCCTTGCATTTGGGAAAGATATCCATGGGGTGATCGGAAACTTTACTGATTACTTTGGTTTAGCACACGTGGGGCTTGTTCCAAATGCAGTTCATGCAGCTTCGATCCCATTTGCACTTTTCTTTTTATTCCAATTGATGTTTTGTGTGATCACAGTACCTTTGATGACTGGGGCTTTTGCAGAACGTTTAAATCTTAAAGGTTACATTTTATTGTTGATCTTTTGGACGCTTTTAGTTTATATCCCAGTTTGTCACTGGGTCTGGGGCGAAGGCTTCCTCTCAAAATGGGGCTTTGTTGACTTTGCTGGTGGGACTGTCATCCATACGACAGCCGGTTTTGCCGCTTTAGCAAGTATTTTTGTTTTAGGAAAACGAAAAGTCGCTAAACAAGGAATGCATCCAAATAACTTGATGGCAGCTGCGATCGGGACAGGACTTCTTTGGTTTGGCTGGTTTGGTTTCAACTCAGGTGGAGCTCTTTCGGCTGGTGCTTTAGCTACAAAGGCCTTTACGAATACTTTGATCGGGCTTGCAACTGGGATGATCGCTTGGTTGATCATGGCTAAAGTTTTACGTGGCAAGATCAACTTTGTCGATGTTATGACTGGTTCAGTTGCTGGTCTAGCCACGATCACACCTTGTGCCGGTTATATTGCACCAAGTTCTGCGATCATTGTTGGGATCGTTGCTGGTGTGATCTGTAATTTAGCCGTTGGTTTCCGCGAAAAACAAGGTTGGGATGATGCTTTAGATGTTTGGGGCGTTCATGGTGTCGGTGGCTTTACCGGAACGATCTTGATCGGACTTTTGGCTGATAAGACAGTCAATGGTGTCGGAGCTAGTGCTCACCAATTGCTCGTTCAAGTTGGTGGGGTCGTGTTAGTTGCGATCTATGCCTTTATCTTGACATACGTCTTACTCAAGATCTTAGGTGCACTTACAAATATCAAACCAACTCAAAAACAGATCGAAGAAGGTTTGGATAAGACCTTACTTGAAGAGACAGCTTACGACGAAAAATAGCTTCTTCTAGTTGTCGACTTGAAGGGAGGTGAAAACTAAGTGTTAGGCGTGATCTTACTTTATGTTGGCATGGTCTTGATGAGTAATGGGCTTTGCCGACTAACAAAAATCAATGACAAATCGGTCGTTGTGATGAACATCTTTACTGGTGGATTAGGTTTGATCTTAAATATCATCGCGATCTCGATCGGTGTGGCTAAAAATGCAGATCCTAGCTGGTATTACGCAAGCGCAACAGGACTTTTGTTCGCATTTACATACCTTTATACGGCAATAAATACGATCTATGAGCTCGATCAACGTTTATATGGCTGGTATAGCTTATTTGTAGCTATCAACTCGATCCCAGCAGGATTGTTATGTTTCCAAGGTTACGGCGGTAACGCCTGGTATGGTATCATCTGGTGGCTATGGGGCATCCTTTGGTTGACAGGTTTTATCGAAACAGTTATGAAGAAAAATCTCGGCAATTTTGTCGGTTGGTTAGGCGTTTTAGAAGGGATCATCACAGCCTGGATCCCAGGCTTTATGATGTTGACTGGCGTTTGGCCTAAATAAACTGTAGCAGAAAGGAGTTTTAAATATGCAATTAACAGAGCGTGAACGTGAAAAGATGATCATCAGTTTAGCTGGCATGATCGCTCAAAACAGAAAGAATAACGGGATCAAATTGAACCATCCTGAAAGTGTGGCTTTGATCACAAGTTTTGTGTTAGAAGGTGCTCGTGCGGGCAAGACGGTTTCTCAATTGATGGATGAAGGTCGTCAAGTTTTGACTCGTGAAGATGTCATGGAAGGTGTTCCTGAGATGATCCCAATGATCCAAGTTGAAGCGACCTTCACTGACGGAACAAAATTAGTTACGATCCACGATCCGATCCAATAATTGGATCTATCAGTTAGAAAGTTAAAATGTGCAACTGATGAGCATACGATACTTAAGGCAAATGCCTAAATTTATGAAAGGAAAAACTATATTTCTTTCTTAAATATCGTCTTCTTTATAGTTGACGATACTTAGTCACATTTATATAGCAGAAATTCAAATGGTTCCAGGAGAATATAAATTAGCTGACGAACCCGTATTATGTAACGAAGGCTACGATGCGATCAAAGTTGAAGTAAAAAATATTGGTGACCGTGCTGTGCAAGTCGGTTCTCACTTCCACTTCTATGAAGCTAATGAACGTGGTCTACAATTTGATCGCGACAAGGCATGGGGTAAGCGCCTTGACATCCCGGCTGGGACAGCTGTTCGTTTTGAACCTGGTGAAAAACGGACTGTGTCTTTGATCGATATGGGTGGTAAACGTCGTGTCTTTGGTTTCAATGATAAAGTCGACGGCTACTTAGATAATGACAATCGTGGCCTTGACCACAAGTTAAGCTAAGAAAAGAGGAATAGTTTATGAGTTTCAAAATGGACAGAAAACAATATTCCCAAATGTTTGGTCCAACTGTAGGCGACAGTGTTCGTTTAGGTGATACGAACTTGTTTGCTGCGATCGAAAAAGACTTGACTGTTCACGGTCAAGAAAGCAAATTTGGTGGCGGTAAAGTTTTACGTGACGGCATGGGAGTAAACGCAACTGAAATGCGGAAAGATAATCCCCTTGTTGCTGATACGATCATTTCAGGAGCAACGATCATCGATTATACGGGGATCATTAAAGCTGATATCGGTATTCGTGATGGCAAGATCCTAGCGATCGGTAAAGGTGGTAACCCAGATAATATGGATGACATCGACTTTGTTGTCGGTGCAAGTACTGAAGCGATCTCCGGTGAAGGATTGATCGTTACTGCTGGTGGGATCGATCTACACGTTCACTACTTATCGCCTGGTTTGACTCACGCAGCTTTAGACAACGGGATCACGACGCTCTTTGGTGGTGGTACTGGTCCAGCTGATGGCTCTAACTCAGCGACATGTGCTCCCGGTGCTTACCACATTCACCGGATGTTACAAGCGACAGATCATATGTCAGTCAACTTAGGGGTCATGGCTAAAGGTACTGGTGATGTTCCTGAAACGATCGGTGAACAGGTCGAAGCTGGGGCTTGTGCGATCAAGACTCACGAAGACTGGGGTGCTACAGCTGCTGGGATCGATAATTCCTTGAAAGCTGCTGATAAATACGATGTACAATTTGCCGTACATACCGATTCATTGAACGAAGGTGGCTTTGTCGATAATACGATCGATGCCTTCAAAGGTCGGACAGTGCACACCTTCCACACTGAAGGTGCTGGTGGTGGACATGCGCCGGACATCATGGTCGTTGCAGGTCAAAAGAATGTTTTGCCTTCTTCAACTAACCCAACTAACCCATATACAGATAATGAGATCGATGAATTATTTGATATGGTCATGGTTTGTCACAACCTTGACCCTAAAGTTCCTGAAGATGTTTCGTTTGCTGAATCACGTGTTCGTAAACAAACGATCGCAGCTGAAGACGTTTTACATGATATGGGTGCTTTGAGTATCATGACTTCTGATGCGATGGCTATGGGGCGTGTTGGTGAAGTTGCTATGCGTTGTTGGCAATTAGCTGACAAGATGAAGGCTCAACGTGGCCCACTTGAAGGCGATAGTGAATACAACGATAATAATCGGATCAAGCGTTACGTGGCTAAATACACGATCAACCCTGCGATCGTCAACGGTGTTTCAGATTACATCGGTTCTGTTGAAGTTGGTAAATTTGCTGACTTAGTTATTTGGACACCTGAAAAATTTGGGACAAAGCCTAAGATGGTCTTAAAATGTGGGATGATCACATACGGTATCATGGGGGATGCAAGCTCAAGTTTGCCAACACCTGAACCACGGATGATGCGCGATCTTTATGGTGCTGAAGGTAAAGCTGTCGGTGCAACAAATATTACTTTTGTTTCAAAATATGCTTATGACCATGGTATCAAAGAAGAACTTGGCTTAGACAAGATCGTTTTACCAGTGCATAACACTCGTAATTTGACAAAACGTGATATGAAGTTGAATAACTATGTGCCAAGTACGATCGAAGTTGATCCACATACATTCGATGTTACGATCGACGGTAAATTGATCACTTGTGATCCGATCAAGACAGCTTCCTTAGCACAACGTTACTACCTCTTCTAAAAAGATGAGTAAGTAAAAATACAACTTGAAGATAATCGAGCAAAGGGCAGGACCGATCGTCTCGGCCCTTTGTTTGGGTAATAATGGAGGAATACAACATGATTTTAACAAAAGTGTTTGCAAATGTTGATGAGATCAATGATCTAGAACTTTATCATATCGAAACTTGTCTCGTTAAGAGTGATGATCTAACTAAGCGGATCTTACGTGTGACTTCCGATCATGGCAACGATTATGGGATTCGTTTAGATGATGACAGCGAAGGACTTGAAAATGGTTCCGCCTTTAAGATCGGACCAAAGCGTTTAGTTGTTTTGAGCGTTTTACCAGATGAAGTTATCAAGATCGTACCAGAGGATATCGATGATATGGGCGTTTTAGCGCACTTGCTCGGTAACTTGCATAAACCAGTCCAAGTTGAAAATGGTCAGATCACTTTGCTTTTTGATCCCGTTGTGGTCAAGACTTTAGATCAACGTCAAACAAAATATACGGTAGAAAAGGCGCAATTGACTGAACCTTTGCGTTATGTGGATTTAACAAATGGAAAATAAGCACAAATTGCAGACACTTTTAGATCATCTTGAAGTTTTCCAGATCTGTGATTCAACTTTTCCGATCGGAACATTCAATCATTCGTTTGGGATGGAAAACTATCTTCATGACCGTCGGATCAAAAAAGCACCTGAATTTCAAACATGGTTCGAAAATTATTTCAAATCACAGTTCAAATACGGTGAAGGTCTTTTGACCGTTCTTTGTTGGCGGGCTTTAGAAAAAGATGAGCTTGAAAAATTATGGGAATATGATGACATTATTACAAATTCGACATTAGCACTTGAAACGCGTAATGGTCAAAAGTTGATCGCAAAGCAGATGTTAGCTTTGATCAAACGGATGTATGGGACGATCAAACCGCTTGATACTTATGAAGCTCGGATCAAGGCAGGCGAATCAGCTGGGAGTCCGGCGATCGTCTTTACGATCTTTGCTAAACATCAAAAATTATCTTTAATGGATACTTTTATGATGTATGGCTATAGTATCGGTTCAACGATGGTCCAAAATGCAGTTCGGGCGATCCCGTTAGGTCAACGTGACGGGCAAGTCGTTTTGCATGATGTGATCGCGCTTTTAGGTGATCTTTATCCAGTGGTCAAAAAGCTTGATGAAGCCTATTTAGGGGCTAATGTTCCGGGACTTGAATTAGCTCAGATCAAACATGAAACACAAGGCTCAAGATTATTTATGTCGTAGGGGGACTAAAAAATGAAAAAAGCAGTTAAAATCGGTGTTGGTGGACCAGTTGGTTCAGGAAAGACGATGTTGATCGAACGGTTGACACGTGCGATGCAAGATGACTACAATATGGCCGTCATCACAAATGATATCTATACCAAAGAAGATGCTGAGTTTATGGTAAAAAATTCGGTCTTAGGTGAAGACCGGATCATCGGGGTCGAGACAGGTGGCTGCCCACACACAGCGATCCGTGAAGATGCTTCGATGAACTTAGCCGCGATCGATGAATTAGAAGAGCGTTTCAACAACGAACTTGATATCATCTTTGTTGAAAGTGGTGGCGATAACTTGGCTGCAACTTTTAGTCCAGAGTTAGTTGATTTTTCGATCTACATCATCGATGTGGCCGAAGGTGAAAAGATCCCTCGGAAAGCTGGTCAAGGGATGATCAAATCCGACCTCTTTATCATCAACAAAATCGACTTAGCACCATATGTTGGGGCAGATCTTGAACGGATGAAGAGCGATTCAGAGATGTTTAGAAATGACGGGACTTTCTTATTTACCAACTTGAAAAAAGATGAAGGTCTTCAAAGTGTGATCGCTTGGATCAAAAAGAATTGTTTACTAGAAGATTTAGAAGATAAGGAAAACTAATAAGATGGAAAAGAAGTACGATGGCGTGATCGAGATGAAATTTCTCCCACGAAATGGTCGAACGATCGCGCAAAGACTATATCATAAGGGAAATTCGCGGATCTCTTCTGTTATTCCAGCAACTGAAGGCCAGTTACCGTATTATTTCCTGATCTCAACTGGTGGTGGCTTTACTGAAGGTGAACAGTACAAAGTCGATATCGAACTAGAAAAAGATGCCCATGCTGTTTTAACGACTCAAACACCGAATTATGTCTATAAATGTGATAATTTAAAACAAACATGTCAGGAAACAACGATCAGATTAGCTGAAGGTGCCTTTTTGGAATACTATATGGACGAAGTGATTCCATATAAGAATGCTTATTACCGTCAATATATGGATATCGATCTAGCCAAAAATGCTTCTTTGATCTTAACAGACGGCTTAACTAGTGGTTGGTCACCAGATGAAAAACGTTTCCAATATCGTGATGTCGGAATGCGGACGCGCATCAAAGTTGGGGGCAGATTAGTGTATAATGATTATTTGTTATGTACTCCACATGAGGATCAACTAGATGAGCTAGGTTATTTTGAAGGATATACTAACTTTAATTCGGTCGTTGTGATCGATGAAAAGATCGATGCTGATTTTGTTGCTCAAGCACGCGAAGCGATCGTAGAAAAAGCAGAAAATGTTAGGTTTGGTATCTCCTTACTGGAAAATAATGGGGCAGTTTTACGGATCTTAGGTTTTGATGGTTATATGAATCGTCAGATCCAAAATCAGTTTATCGAATTTTACCGTGAACACTTCAAAGGTTATGCTCCATTACAATTACGGAAAAATGATCGAACTTATAGTTAACGTGTAAGAGAAGAGGAATAAAAATGACATTTTGGCTTGGCTTTGGGGCTGCTGGTCTAGGCGCTTTCTTTGGCGGCTGCTTACGAAGCTTGTTTTCAGATTGGTTCAACAAAAAAACAGCTACTTTTCCGTATGGAACTTTAGCTGCTAATTTAGTCGGCTCGTTTTTGATCGGGATCTTTGCCGCTTTAGTTGCCCAAGGATCTTTATCTCAACTTGGAAACACTTTACTAGCCGGTGGTTTTTGTGGCGGTTTAACGACTTTCTCAACTTTTTCACTTGAGACGTTTAAATATTTCAAACAACAAAAGTTTGCGCACGGGGCACTTTACTGGTGCGGTAGTGTAGTCTTATGTATCGTTTGTGTCTACTTAGGCCTAGGCTTAGGACGGCTATTTTAAAGTTGAGGGGAACTTGCAATGAAAAAATCGACAGAATTATGGTTAGTTGGGATCGGTTGTTTCTTTGGGGGTGCTTTGCGGTATGTCTGTGAAACTTTGATCGGTCCTAGTGTTTCAGAAGCATTTGCGATCTTAGTCGTTAATGTTTGTGGTTGTTTTTTGATCGGCTTGATCAGTGCTGGTCTATTCAAGAAAAATTTATCGGCTGAATTTGGTAAATTGACCTCAACCGGCTTTTGTGGTGGGTTGACGACTTTTTCATCGTTTGCAGATGGGATCGTTGATCTATTTGATGCCACACATATTTTAGTCGGGTTAGGCTATATCGCAGCTAATATGCTTTTAGGTCTATTAGCGGTCTACTTAGGGTTAAAGGTCGTTTTACGTACTGATTTAAGTGATTTTGCTAAATAAGAAGAAGGAGTTGGTTTGCCAACTCCTTTCAGAATGTAGACTAAGTCATCAGAGTATGTGCTCTGGTGACTTTTTTTTGTATAATTAAAGAAAACGGTTACGGAGGTGCTCATTATGCTTCACAAAAGTGATCCCAATCTCAAACGCTGTGAATATGCTCGTACTTCTCTAGATGATTTGGTCCCAAAAGATCATTTACTCCGTAAAATTGATCAAATTATTGATTTCTCTTTTATTTATGATCTTGTCGAAGATTCCTATTGTAAAAATAATGGTCGTCCTAGTCTTGACCCTGTACTACTCATAAAGATTCCTTTGATCCAAAATCTATTTGGTATTCGTTCTATGCGTCAAACGATCAAAGAAATTCAAGTTAATGTCGCTTATCGATGGTTTCTAGGACTAGGTTTAAATGATCCTGTTCCTCATTTCTCTACCTACGGTAAAAATTATAAAAGAAGATTTGCTGAAAGCCATGTAATAGAAGCTATTTTTGCTCATATTTTGAAACTCTGTTTAGAAAATGATCTTATCGACACAACTGATATCTTTATTGATGGAACTCATTTGAAAGCTGCTGCTAACAGCCGTAAATATACTACTGAAGTTATTGAAACTAAGTCAAAATTTATGAGTGAAGATCTCGAAAAAGAAATAAATGTAGATAGAGCTAAACATCAAAAGAAACCCTTAAAAGAAGAAAAACCTAAAAAAAAACTAGACAAGTAAAAATATCTAAAACTGATCCTGATAGTGGATGGTTTCATAAGGGTGAACACAAACAGGTTTTTGCCTATAACGTTCAAGCTGCCTGTGATAAAAATGGGTGGCTCTTAGCTTATGTGGTCGGTGCGGGAAATATCCATGATACGCAACTTTTTCCTGAAATATTTGAAAAAGTACGGAAGTACGACCCACAATATATTATCGCTGATTCTGGCTATAAAACACCCACGATCGCACACTTTTTACTATCTCAAGGCATAATTCCCATTCTTCCTTATAAACGCCCAAGGGGCAAAGTTGGTACGCTTAGACCCAAAGATTTTGTTTATGATGAATATTATGATTGTTATTTATGTCCTGGCGATCAAATCTTAATGTACTCCACAACTAATCGAAGTGGTTATCGTGAATATAAAAGTGATCCTACAATCTGTGAAAAATGTCCTTTACTGCACAAATGTACACAAAGTAAAAATCATCAAAGAGTTATCGCTCGTCATGTTTGGCAAGATAGTATGGAAAAATGTGAGGATATCAGGCATCAAACTGGCTCAAAATTAAAGTATGAAGCGCGAAAGGAGACGATCGAAAGAAATTTTGGTTCGGCAAAAGAATATCACAACTTGAGATACGCCCGAGAAGTAGGAATTGATAAAATTCTAGCTAAAGTTGGGTTGATATTTGCGTGCCTAAATCTAAAAAAATTGGTAAAAATACTGGGGAAAAACCCTGTTATATTCGTATATTTCAAAGTATATAGTTATAAAAATACATAAAAAAACAAACTCTATCCGATTTGAATAGAGTTTGTCTACGTTCTGGAAGGAGTTGGTTTGCCAACTCCTTTTCTTTATAAAAAGTACCTTTTTAACTTTACTTTATCATAAAAGTATTGATAATATGAAGTTAAAGTAAATACAAAAAGGGGCGTTAGCAATGGAACCAAAGTATAAACAGATCTTAGAAACTGTTAAGCATCGGATCTTAGTTGGGGATTATCCGGCTGGAAGTTTGATCCCAGATCAAAATGCTTTAGCTAAAGAATTTAAAACAAGTCGCATGACTGTAAAAAAAGCATTAGATATTTTGGCGATCGAAGGTTATATTTATGCGCAACGGGGGGCCGGAACTTTTGTACGGAAAAATGCTTTAGCGCAGCGTGATGCTCTCCCCGTTGATGAGTATGGAGGACTTAGTCAACAACTAGGCGATCGAAAAGTTGTGAGCCGACCGATCGTTTTTGATGTAAAATTTCCTTCAGAAGAAGTCAGAGAACGGCTCGAATTGCAAAAAAATGAACCAGTTTATGAGATCTTACGTTTGCGACTTGTCGATGATAAACCATATGCGCTCGAGCATACTTTTATGCCGATCGAGCTGATCCCAGGGTTAAGTGAGCATGAACTATTGAATTCGATCTATGCGTATTTGAATGAAGCGCTTCATCTTCAGATCGGAAGTGCTTTTCGCAAGATCACAGCAGAAAAAGCGACTGCTAACGATATCAAATATCTCGGATCAGCCGAACATGATCCGATCTTACAAGTTGAACAAGTCGTTTATTTACAAGACGGACGCCCCTTTGAATATTCTTTTAGTCGCCATCCGTATAATGGCGAACATGCCTATACGATCTTAGACCGAAAAAAATAAAAAGGCTGTGACATAAGTCTATAAAATAAAGCTGGATATATGAAGACCTTCGTGTTTCATATATCCAGCTTTTGAATTATGATCAAAGAAAAAAGGTAGCCACGCTCGGCTACCTTACGATGACCCTCGAAAGGATAACATAAAATTATAACGTTGAGTAGCCGACTTTGCACATCTCTTTAAAAATTTTACAGCAAGGAACTTGTTGCAAGGTAGTATGCCTGCCCTCTTTTTATTGCAATATAAGCGGTTGATAGCTTTCACTTTCAAGCTTAGCGATCGTTTTTTCTAATAAAGTGAGATTACTTTGGATATTGAGATCATCTAAAGTCAAGATCGGAGTATGAAATTGCTGTGGTTCTGTCAGTTCAAAGTCAGAAATGATCAAGTCATAGTGATGGTGGGCGACAAAATCACTGACAACAACGTTATGATCCTTATTCAAAATATTTTGCATGCCTGTGATGTAAGCATACCGAGTTGCGATCGGTAGTTGTGAGATCACGCCGATCTGAAGCGCTTGACGTTTCAAATTTTTATACGGATAGATCATCATGCGTAAATTGTCTCTAATGGCAGTCAATTTATAGGCAGGAAGTTTGAAACCTAAGGAGACTGGGATCTGAAGGATCTCTTGGATAACTTTTTCTTCAAAAGGCTGTGTTTTACGGGCACTGTTTTTTAAGACTAGTACGTCGTAAGCATAATAGTAACCGTCTAATAAGAGAAGTTTATTGATCGTAAAATATAAACTACTTCGTAAAGAGATAAAGTTATCATTGAAACTGTAGCTATTAGTCAAGATCGTCGTTACTTGTTCTAAAAGTTGTTGGCATTCAGAACCAACAAAAAGCGAGTTGATCTCTGTGATCGGATAGTAGATCACGTTGTGGATATTTAGAAAAATAAAGGTCAAATAACTATAGTATTCAATGATGGAAACGTTCAAATAAGTCCAGTTTTGTTTGAAATACGTCAATAGCATCTGAAAAAGAGGAGTTTCGCGGATCGCATAAAAATTTTCTGGACGCTCTTCATGTACAAAATATTTTTGAAGCAATTCATGTTTAGCACTGAGTAATGAGAGCCAAAGACTGATCTGCTGGACTTGAATAATATTTAAGTCACAGTTGAGTTTAGTGAATGCGAAGTCTTTGAACCCATGGTCAGAGAGCACGATATTGTCTAGACCGTTCCCGATATGAGGATTATTCCAATAAAAGTTGTAATAAAAATAGAAATATTGGATCCCTAAACCACGTACCATATTTTGCTTGAGTTCAAGTTTGAACTCTTTTAATAAAGTATTGCATTCGCCTACTAATTTGTTGATCGAAGTCAAGCTGATATTCAACTGTTGCGCGGCTTCTTCTCGCGTTAAGTAAGAATGTTTGAAATAAGTATCAAGTAACTGAAATTTAGGTGATGTTGCTAGTAATGTATGGTTCAAGTTTGTGATCGTTGAACTTTTATACGGTAACTCTAAAATGACTTCGTGACGAGTCACTGTTAAAATATGAGGATCAAAGCTATTGATATGCTCGATCAGTTGCGTTAAAGTTGGAGCAGTGATCTTCAAACATGTACAGAGTTCGGTCTTTGAAAGATGGTTATTTTTAAGGTGTAGTTCCATCAGCAAAGAGTAGATCTGTAGACTTTTGTGATCAAAAAGTTGTTCGTTGTGCATAGAAGTGTGCCATATAAAATGTTGAACAAATAGCATCAAGGTGCGACGATATCTGTAGAAAGTTTATATTCCCTTTCTTGAAATTTTTTGAATTTAATAAATTATTGGTTATTTATAGAATAGCTAACATAATTTTTTCCTTGAGGCCAAAATTGTGCATAAATAATAATTTTATAAAAACTTAAACATCAAAATTATATATTAGGTTGAGCAAAACATGCAATATCAACAAGGATCAGAATGCTTTTTAAAGTATATTATTTACAGTATTGAATAATTTATCGAATTTTTAAACTAAAAAATGATGAAATTTTTAAAGAGGTAGCTAGCTAAAGTTAGTTTTGAGTTCACAATGACTCGTTTTTTTAAATAGAATAAAAAACTTAGATTATCAAATAGTGGCATTTAGAAGTATATTATAAGCGTAAGGTGTTTGAGACACCGATCGGTTTTATTAGAAAACAGTATGATTTATGGACTGCTATTGTCTGTCACTGTTCGAAAGCAACATACGATAATATCCTCACTAAAAGCTTACGATAAATTGCCCTGTAACTAAACCTACATAGGATCGATACATAAAAATAAATTTTATATAAAGGAATGAATAATTGATGTGTACAGCAGTATCTTTTTTATCAAAAGAACATTATCTCGGGCGAAACTTTGACCTTGACATTTCCTACGGCGAAAAGGCAGTCATCACCCCCCGCAACTATCCTTTTAAAATGAGAAAGCTTCAGGATCTAACTGAACACTATGCGTTGATCGGGATCGCTGCGATCTTTGATGATGTTCCGCTCTATTATGATGCCGTCAATGAATATGGCCTTTCTATGGCAGGCTTGAATTTTGAAGGAAATGCTGTCTACTTGGAAGAAGTGCCAGAAAAACTGAATGTGACACCTTTTGAATTTATTCCGTATATTTTAGGACAATGCAAGACTGTTGCGGAAGCTAAAGCATTGCTCGAAAAGATCAACTTGGTCAACATTCCTTTCAGTGAGCAATTGCCGTTATCGCCATTACATTGGATCGTAGCTGATAAAGAACAAACACTAGTTGTTGAACCTTTGGCTTCAGGACTAAAGCTCTCTGATGATCCAGTTGGTGTTTTAACAAACAATCCGACTTTTGACAAACAGTTGCTGACTTTGAGCAAATATCGTGGTCTTTCAGCTAAGACTCCTGAAAATACCTTTGCGCCAGCTGTCGACTTACCTGTTTATAGTCGTGGGATGGGGACATTTGGGCTTCCTGGTGATCTAACATCTTCTTCGCGTTTTGCGCGGGCTGTTTTCACTAAAGCACACTCGATTTGTGAACCAACGGAAATGAGCAGTGTGAGTCAATGTTTCCATATTTTAAATTCCGTTGAGCAAGTCAAAGGTTGTTGTGAATTAGAAGAAGGACATTTCGAACATACGATCTATTCGGTCTGCTACAACACAGCTAAGGGTCTCCTTTATTATTCGACTTATGATAATCGGCAATTGACTGCGCTTGATCTTCACAAAGTAGATCTTGATGGCTCAGAACCAAACGTTTATCCATTGTTAACAGAACAAAATGTCCACTATCAAAATTAAAAAGTGGTAGCTTAAGCAAAAAGACATCGGCAAAGCCCAGAAAGGGATTAGCTGATGTCTTTTTTAGTAAGAATAACGGCTTGTTTATTCAAGGGGTAAGATCAAGTGATTAGGAGCGTCTGCTAATGTATAAGTCAGCGCTTCATTTCCACGTAAAGTTGCGCTCAGATCAGTGGCATAGATGATCAAAGCTAACTTTCGCCCTTTAGGCACAGTATAAAATGTTGGTTGGAAAGAAAGCTCAACATCATAAAATGTCCCAGGAAATAGTTCATCATTTTGCCACGGCGCAGTGCGATTTTGGAGATTGATGTGACCTTTGCTGATGATCTGATAAGGCGTCGTTGGACCGTACGTAAAGCCGACAAGGTCATCTACGCGCCAGCGGAAACCAGAATTTAAAGCTTTCGCAGCTAACAGTGTAGGCTTTTTTTGCAACCGCTTTGCTTCACCTAGATCAACTAGCATCGCACTTAAAAGACCATGGTCAGCACTACTTGCAACAAAGACTTTAAGTTTAGCAACGCCGTTTATCGTCAAAGGTGAAGTCAAGGTCTCGGTGACAAAGTGCAAACTATTTGCGCTTAAAGGTGCTTTATTTGCAACAAGATCAGTATGCCATTTGGCAAGATCATTTGTGTAGTGTGCAAAAGTTGCTTGGTCAAGGTGGTCTGCAAAAGACATTTTTTCTGTAAGTGGTTGCTTGGCAGTTTTAGATAACTCATTATTTGATGTTAAAGTAAAAATCTGTTTTTTTGCACTACCCCATGTGGATGGTGTGATCCAAGCATCAGGTGCTGTGTTTTGTTGGACAAGAAGATCAGGCAAGTATTCTTTAGCTTGATTATCTAAGCCATAAAGTTTATGTGAGAGCCAGAGATTCAGCATGTCAGTCAGATCAAGACTAGCTAGATTATTGATATAGATGTGTTCCCCTTGATGTAAGATGACTTTTTTAGCCACAGGGAGGTCAGCGACCTTTTCTAGTAACTGATAAGGATTTTTAGGTTTGACATTTTGATCATTGAGTCCGTGGATCAAGACTAGATCGCATTTGATCTGATGAGCATCGTTGAGATAGTTGCGGGCCTCCCAAAAGGCATTGTAATTACCACTTGCTTCATCGAGCTCTTGTGTGAGCTGAGCGCGTTTTTCTTTCCATAAAGAACGAACTTCACGATATTTAGCAAAATCTTGTTTCATACTTAAACATTCTTGGGCTAAGACGTCAGCATCTTCACCGATGAAACCATCTGGAAAAACAACAAGACCGCCAGCGCGATAATAGTCATACCAACTTGAGATCGCTGCTTCAGCGATGATCGTTTCAAGCCCAGCAACACCAGTCGTTGCGGCTGCGATAGCTAAAGTGCCTAAGTAAGACTTGCCAGTCATCGCGACCTTTTTGTTGCACCACCATGCTTTGAGTTCGATGTTTTCTGTGCGATTTGTAAAAGCTTTCCGTTTTCCTGTCAGCCATTCGATGATCGCGATCGTCGAACTTGTCTCGGCAAGATCACCACAAGTTCGAAGTCCGTCAGAACCTTTAGTGCCGATCCCAGCTGCATAAACAACGGCAAAGCCACGGGCGAGAAAATAATCATTTAAGCTATAGGATGTTTCGCGACCGAATGTTTCTTCAGCCCGGGTGGAACGGCCCATGACTGTTCTTTTTTGGGGGGCTTTTTTTGGTTTGGAGCGTAGAAAAGTTGGCTTAGAAGTTGTCGTTGGTGTTTTGTGCTGTAAAGCGACATTAGCCGGATGGAGCAACTTTTTGCCATCATCATCATTTGTTCCTTGATGATAAGGGCTAGCCGTATAAAGTACTGGGACTTTTAAGCCGTGTTCAGTCTCTTTTGGGCGAATGATCTCTGCACGCAAAAGGTCGCAGTGACCATCTTCGTCAGTATCTAAGTCGGATTCGATATAGACGACTTCATAGATCAGCTTTGAGGTATCAAAGATCGGTTGGGCTTTACCATTAAAAAAGAGTGGTTTTTTGATCGCAGGAAGGTCATAAAATTTGGTGAAATACCCAAGTCCTGCCAAATGATCAAGTAACGTTTGCCCTAAGCGTGTTTGAGTACACAAAAGGTCATACCAAGCCCCTAAAAGATCAGTGTGGGTCGTAAGTTTCTCGGCATGATAGAGTCCTAAACGTTCCATAGCGCTCAAAGGATCGCTAAGTTTAAAGTCGACTCCAGGACGAAATAAGAGCAACTGGAGCCCGACATTATAAAAAGTATGTAGATCAACAGTTTTTTGTTCGAGATAACTCAAAAGATCTAATTCTGCTGTTGCTAAAAAAGTTTTGAGTTGAACTTGCTTAGCACTTTTCGTCAAGTATTGTGGTAAAGCTTGATTTAAAAAGAGCAACCAGAGTTCATTTAATTCTTCGGTCCGTTTGACGTCATGATTCAAAAAACCGATCTGCTTTAGCTCACAGATCTTTTGTTCTAGTGGAACGTTGACATGTGCAAATTGGTGATGTTTCAAAGAAAGCCCCCCTTTAAAATTATAAATATATAAGAAGTATTGTAGCCTTTTGATAACTGAAAAGCTAGTCTTAGAAACATTTCCTATTTGTAAGTAGAAATGATTGCTAATTCATAAAAAATAGGGCAAAATATATTACGTAAACCAAAAAGATGGGGGGAATTTGCGTGAAGACAAAGCAATTATTTGCCTTGATGGGTGTTATCGTAACGGGGGTATTTTTAAGTGCTTGTGGTCGTTCTCAAAATGACCAACAGGCTAGTACTCAAACTATCCGCTCAGCAGTCAGTGACCAAATGGCAACGCTTGATACGGCCAAGTACAGTGATATGATCAGTTTAGAAGCGATGGATAATGCCTTTGAAGGGCTCTATCGATTTGATCAAAAAGGCAAGCCAGTTTTAGCTGGAGCTCAAAGTGTTACTTCAAATGAAGAGCATACGATATATACTTTCAAATTACGCAAAAAGGCTAAGTGGTCAAACGGCGATCCAGTTAAAGCTAGCGATTACGTTTATGCTTGGCAAAATATCATTTCACCAAGTACAGCTTCACCAAACTCACAACGACTAGACCCGATCAAAAATGCGCAAGCGATCCGTAAAGGAGAGCTCTCACCTACTCAACTAGGAGTCAAAGCGCTAGATGATCAGACGCTACAAGTTCAACTTGAAGCTCCGATCAGCTATTTGGATGAATTGTTGACTGGGGCTCCGTTTTTCCCCAAGAACCAAAAAGTAGCTGAAAAGTTTGGTTCAAAATACGGTACGACTTCTAAAAATGCTGTCTACAATGGACCATTTGTTGTCAGTGGCTGGCAAGGGACGAATGACCAGTGGAATTACGTAAAAAATAAGCAGTATTGGGATCAAAAGGCGGTCAAATTAGCTAAAGCTGAGATCCAAGTCGTCAAAGATACTTCAACTGCGGGTAAACTTTATCAAACAGGCAAGCTCGACTATACGATCTTAGGTAATGAGTTTGCCAAACAATATGCTAATGATCCAGGTTATCATACGAAAAAGATCCCGTTGATCGGCTATTTAGGTTTTAATACTAAAAGAGATATCACAGGCAATGTTCACGCTAGAAAAGCGATCGCCCAAGGCTTTGAAAAACAGCTACTAGTTAAAAATGTTTTGAATGTTGGGACTCCGTTAAATGGGATCGTACCAGCTGACTTTGCTTATAACTCTGCGACAGATAAAGAATATCGTAAACAAGCTGGCGACCTTTTACCATATGATAAGAAGAAGGCGCAGGCCGAATGGGCTTTGGCGAAGCAAGAACTGGGGCAAGATGAGTTGACTTTAGAAGTTTTATCATCTGATACAAATGAAGCCAAACAAGTTGCAACTTATTTGCAAAGCCAACTTGAGGAAAACCTTCCTGGGCTCAAAGTCAATTTACGCTCGATCCCGCTCAAATCGCGGTTAGCTGCGACAACTGCCTATAACTATGATGTTGTTTATGGAACATGGCAGCCTGACTATGCTGATCCCGTCAACTTTATCAGTGATGGGGGACAATATCACTTGAATACAGATTATACGAACCAAGCCTTTTGGAACGATCTAGATCAAGCTGCTACGACGTACGCTAACGATCCAGCTAAGCGGTGGGAAACATTGATCGACGCTGAAACAAAGTTGATCAAAGATGATACGTATACTGCGCCAGTCTATCAAGGTGCGATGACTTACTTACTATCTTCTAAAGTCAAAGGCTTAAGTATCTCACCTTATGGCACAGTGCTTTTGTATCGTGATGTCGAGGTAGAATAGTCCTTAGCTAAAATTTAATATTTAGGCAAAAAAGCTGAGAACTTTGATTTCTCGGCTTTTTTCTAATAGATATATAAGTATTTTAGTAGCAAAACGGTTAAATTTTAGTTATAATTATTCTTATTGAAAGTAACTTAAACTGACGACTGTAAGGCAACGTTTATGAGTGCTAGAAAAAGTCAGACGCTTTGAAGAGCGTATAAAAGTTGTTTTTAGCCAAAATGACAGCAGTCTTATGCGAGTTGGTGACGGTCAACTTGAAAATTCAGAGAAAGCGAGCTCTTTAAGCGCGAAGAAGAGGGTTTTAACTTTTTTCTAGTTGGTCTATGAGGCGACTAGGACTGTCAGAAGTGAATAAGATCTAGGTAAGAAAAGGCTATATTTTTTTAATTATGTAATATAATGCTACATAGTTTTAGGGCATATGGTCGGCAAAGAGAAAGGAATGAGAAAGAAATGGCATATTTAGGTACATTAAGTTTAGTATTGATCACAACTGCTTTAGCCGGGCATTTTAGTCGGCGGGTAGGTATGCCAGCCGTGATCGGGCAATTATTAGTAGGGATAATTTTAGGACCAGCTGTTTTAGGGTGGGTCACTGAAAATGACTTTGTGCATACTTTTTCTGAGATCGGCGTGATCTTGTTGATGTTCATGGCTGGACTCGAAAGTGATCTTGGACTTTTAAAGAAATATTTGAAACCTTCACTTTCAGTGGCTGTCTGTGGGATCGTTGTTCCGATCGGTCTAGTTTATCTTTTTGGACGTCTATTTTCTTTTAATAACGAGCAGTCTCTCTTTTTAGGGGTGACATTTGCGGCAACTTCGGTCAGCATTTCGGTCGAAGTTTTAAAAGAATTACGAAAATTAGACTCTAAAGAAGGGACGACGATCTTAGGAGCAGCTGTGATCGATGATATTTTGGCAGTGTTGATCTTAAGTGTTTTAGTCAGCATTTTTAGCGATGTGGCACAAAGTAGTGGTGGCCATGTCCAATCGAACTTGGCTTTGAGTTTGACGTTCCAAGCTTTGTATTTTGTAGGGATCTACGTGGTTTTCAAATGGCTTACTCCACTTTTGATGGGCTTAGGTGAAAAAATGTCAGTAGCCTCTTCGGTGATCTTGATGTCACTTGTGATCTGTTTAGGTATGGCGTACTTAGCTGAATTGGTCGGTCTAAGTGGCGTCGTAGGTTCGTTTTTTGCTGGTGTCGCAGTTTCACAGACTGCTTATAAAAAAGAAGTCGAAGAAAGTGTCGAACCGATCGGCTATGCCGTCTTTATCCCGATGTTTTTTGTAAGTATCGGGTTACACATGACCTTTGATGGATTTTTATCTGATTTGATCTTTATTATTCCGTTGACGATCTTAGCTTTGATCACTAAGTGGATCGGTTGTGGTGCTGGGGCAAAGATGCTCAAAATGAGTTGGCATTCAGCAGATATCATTGGAGCAGGGATGGTCTCACGTGGTGAAATGGCATTGATCATCGCTCAAGTTGGTTATAGTGCTAAGCTTTTAACAAGTGAGTACTATTCAGGCGTGATCATCGTGATCATCTTGACGACGATCATTGCACCGTTTATGATCAAACAGGCGATCATGCGGCAAAAAAAAGCTGAATAAAACTAATAAAATAAGAGGCTGTGACATAAGTCTACAAAATAAAGCTGGATGTATGGAAACCTTCGTGTTTCATATATCCAGCTTTTGAATTATAATCAAAGAAAAAAGGTAGCCACGCCCGGCTACCTCACAATTACCCTCGAAAGGATAACATAAAATGATACACAGTCATTATAACATTAATCAGACTATTTTGAACATCTCTTTAGAATATATTCCTGAAAAAAATCATCCAGCTCTCTACATCAATGAACTTGTTGAAAGTTTAGAACTCAAGTATAACTATCAATTTGGACGCCCTCGTGAATATGATCTAGCTGCTATGCTAAAGCTCACTTTACTTGCTTATAGCTATGGTATCTTTAGTAGTCGAAAAATTGAGAGATTTGCTCGCGAAAATAAGCCTGCTGGTTGGTTGATCGCTGATCAAGTCCCTTCTTATCGAACTATTTGTCGTTTTCGGATCTCTGATGAGTTAGCTACCTTAACACAAGAGAGTTTAACTAAATTGACAGCTTTTCTAAAAAAACATAATCTGATTGATGACATTTCTTTCATTGACGGTACGAAGATCCTTGCGGATGCTAATAAGTATTCTTTTGTCTGGAAGAAAAATGTCGTTCGTTTTGATGAGCTCAATCGTCAAAAAGTTGTTGAACTTTTAGGCGAGCTCCACGAAGCTAAAGTTATCGGAAAGATCCCCAAAGGATCTGACCTGACTTTGGAAGCATTAGATGTAATAATTGCCAAGTTTGAAGATTATCTAGTTGCTTTAGATCAAAAAGTCGAAGAAACTAGACAAGTATCGCCGAACCCTGCGAAACAAGAACGTCGAAAATTAAAGGCAACCTACAAAAAACTATTAACGCGTAAAGAAAAAATGCAAAATCACCAAAAACAAAAAGACATCCTTAGAGAACGAAATAGTTACTCTAAAACTGACCATGATGCTACTTTTATGCGTGTAAAAGAAGATCCAATGTTAAACGGACAACTAAAACCTGCTTATAATCTTCAAATTGCTACTAGTAACCAGTTTATTACCGGGTATAAGTTATTTGCTAATCCAACTGATACAAGAACGCTTCCTACTTTTATTGACCATTTGAATGACAATGGCGTACTTGGTTCAACTATCGTTGCTGATGCTGGGTATGGTTCTGAGAGTAATTATCGTTTTTGTGACGATAATTACGGTGATCGCACCGTTTTGATCCCTTATGGGACAATGCTCAAAGAGAATAGTCGCAAATGGAAAACTGATGATCATAAAATCATGAATTGGTCTTATAATGAAAAAGATGACTATTATTTAGACCTTAACGGTGTTAGATTCAATTTTTCAAACTATTCTAAAAGAACTGATAAGTATGGATTTACTAGAGATTTTAAAGTATATACTGCTGAAAAATTTGATGATGATCATTTGATAGATCCCCGAGCCTTAACTAAAAGTGGACACGTAAGGAAGATCATGGTCAATAATGCCTGGGAATATTTTAAAGCACAACAACGAGCTTTACTTTCATCTTCTAATACTGGATCAATCTATGCACGGCGCAAAATTGATGTTGAACCTGTTTTTGGAAGATTGAAGGCTTCTTTGGGATTCAACCGATTCTCAGTTAGGGGGAGCGAAAGAGTCGAAAAGGAAATGGGCATTGTAGTTTTGGCAATGAATATCAACAAATTAGTCACAGTAGTGACCAAGATAAACAAAATACGTAAAGAAAAAGTATCTCAGAAATCAAATTTTCGATTTCTGAGATACTTTTCTCTTATAGAGACTACTTATGTCACAGCCTCTTATTTTGGGTTTATTTTTGTTCGTTCAATTTACTATGTTTGATCCCGTAACTAAAGTAAATGATCATACCTAAGATGAACCAGATGATAGCAGCAAGCCAAGTTTCTAAAGAAAGTTGGGCTAGCATCACAACACATAAGATAACAGAAATGATCGGCAAGACTGGATAGAAAGGTACTTTAAAACCGTCATTATTTGGAATGTCTTTACGCTTTCGTAGTGGTAAGACCCCTAATGAAACAAACATGAAGGCTAAAAGTGTTCCGATGTTAACGAGGTTCGTCAATTGGCCTAACGATAAGAAACCACCGGTAAAGGCAATGATCAAAGTTACGATCCACATACTGTTTTCTGGAGCTTTAGTCTTTTCATTGACTTGACCTAAAAATTTAGGTAGAAGGCCGTCACGCCCGATCGAGTAGATCAAACGTGAAGAGCTATAGACCATCGTGACCATCATCGTAAACATTCCTGCTAAGGCGCTGACTGAGATCACTCCTGCGACCCAATTTTGCTTGACAGCGTAAAGCGCAAAGGAGACTGGATCAGCTACGTTTAATTTTGTATAGGAGATCATGCCAGTCAAAACGATCGAAACTAAAATATAAAGTAAAGTACAGATCGCAAGCGTCCCAATGATACCTTTAGGCATGTTTTTCTCTGGCTCTTTGACTTCAGCCGCTGAAGAAGCAACGACATCAAAGCCTAAATAGGCAAAGAAAACTTGAGCTGCGCCGACTAAAACGCCTTTAGTCCCAAATGGCATGAATGGGTCCCAGTTGGCTGGCTTGACATAAAACACCCCGACTAATAAGAACAAGATAATGATCGCGATCTTGACATAAACGATGATCGTATTGATCGTCATCGATGTCCGGACACCTTTAGATAAAATAAATGCAATAAATAAAACGATCACGATCGCCGGTAGGTTGATATACGTTCCGTTGGCTGGATTAAAAGGACCACTGAGCGCATTTGGCAAGTGCAAGCCAAAACCGGCTAAAAGTGATTTGAAATATGCCGAAAACCCAGTCGAGACAGCAGCTACAGAGAGCATATACTCTAGGACCAATGCCCAACCTAAAAACCAACCTACGATCTCGCCAAACACGACATTACCAAATGAGTATGCACTTCCCGCGATCGGTAAGGCGGAAGAAAACTCAGCGTAACACATGGCAGCCGTCGAACAGACAAGGGCTGCGATCACAAAAGAGATCGTGATCGCTGGACCGCTATGTAAGGCAGCCACAGTCCCGGGTAAGATGAAGATCCCAGTTCCGATCACAGCTCCGATCCCCATCGAGATCAGATCGCCTGAGCCAAGAGTCTTATTAAATCGACGATCTTCCACCAAATAACGATCAAGATTTTCTTTCCTGAAGATCCGCTCTTTAATACTCATAGATCAGATACCCCTTTTCTTAAATAATTTAATTACTTTATGATACTTATTAATATATTAAATGTCAATTAGTATTCGCTAAAAGACCGGAGCTAAACTCCGGTCTTTAGCAACTATTTAGTTGTTTTTGAACTCAATTTCTCAAGTGCCATAAGCGCGTCTTGGATCGTAACGCCCGTTGCTTCAAATTTAGGTTCTTCATTTGAACGGGCACTAAAGAGTTGGCTTTTGGTATCAAGCGAGATCGAGTAGTTTGCTTTTGAAAATTCACCAAATTTCATAGCCTCTGCCCTACTATCTAAAATGTGAATCCGAAAGAAAGATAGTTTGTCCTTTCATAAAAGTCGATATCGTCTGTTTATGATGTTTTCCACTTCACATTTTACCTTTCGTGTGGATCTAACTCAGCGTGAGCTTTTTTTGTAAAAAGATCTAAGTTCGTAAACGTATGGTCAAATCAGCGAACATACGGTATATTTTAATTATTGGTATCTAGTTAATACCAAATTGTCTCAACGAGCGAACATGCTGAGCCAATATTTTGATACAATTAAGTTGACAGTTAAATCTAAAAGAATAGATCTACCTGTCAACGCTTTCAATGTTACCGTGAAATATTTGATTTTGCAAGTAATATGAATTTTAGAGAGGATCATCAAAGTGGTGCAAAAGCAACAAAAGTTAGTCATTTTATGCGGTGCGCCTGGGAGTGGTAAGACAACTGTCCAAGATTTTCTAGTCCAGTCAGGTTTTACCAAAGTGATCACCCATACGACGCGAAAAAGACGGGCGACAGAGCAAGATGGACATGATTATTATTTTGAAACAGCAACGAGTTTTAAAAGTAAACATTATTTAGAGACGGTGGTCTATGACGGGCAAGCTTATGGTTCTTCTTTTGAAGGTTTAAAAAAAGCTCTCTTACCGACGGGAAAAGCAGTGATCGTTTTAGATACAAAAGGCGTCAAGGCGTATTTAGAAAAATTACCCGCGGAGCTACTGACGGTCATCTTTTTGAAAGTCCCGTCTAAAAAGCTCCAAAAAGAACGCCTCATAGCACGGGGCGATAATTTGGCTAGTATCAAACAACGCCTAGCAAGTAAAGAAGCTAAAAGAGATGAGAAGCTTTCGCCTGAGTTAGAGTCTGTGGCGCACGTGCTTGTAAATCAAGAGTTAGCAAAGACTTTAGCTCAAGTTAAACGAATTGTCACTGACACACCGGGATGAGCATGCTATTATAGTAAATAGTAATAATTATTCTTTAGGGGGCGATGAGTTGATAAATGAAGCGATCCGGCTTTTACAAAGCCACCACTATCGTATAACTAAACAGCGTAGGAGCCTGTTAGAGTATCTTTCAGGATTCAAAGACCAGTATGTCAGCATTACGCAAGTAACTGAACATATGAAAGAACTTTATCCTGGAATGAGTTATAATACTGTTTACCGTAACCTAAAAGATTTTAGTGAGATCGGGATCATCGAAACTAAAACAAGACCATCTGGATCGTGCGTCAAATATCAATGTGATTTTGGTAATCTCCACCATCACCATTTTATTTGTCAGGCTTGTGGTAAAGTTCAAGAAGTTGAGTTATGTCCAGTCACGCTTTTTGACGATCAGTTGGCTGGATGTACGCTTACTGGGCACCGCTTTGAGCTATATGGTCTTTGTCCAGAGTGTACCCAAAAAAGAAAAAATTTTACTGATATTTAACGTAAATAAGAAGGATTTTCGAGTATCATAAGGAATTAAGGGGGTTGTAATATGGCATATCGAACGCCACCGATCTTAACACCATTTGCGATCTTATCGATCGTTCTTGGTCTAGGTGCAACTAATGTCGCGGTCAATAAAGTGACCCATACAAATGAAGGAAAAGCCGTGTCTAGTGTAGTCACGAGTAGCAGTTCTGATACGCTACGGACAAATAGATCGACCTCATCTCTTAGTAGTAGTGCAAAAGATGATGAGGAAGAAAGTACTTCGGCGAATAAAACAAGTTCAAGTGATAGTTCCTCAACAAAAGCTGCAGATGAACTTGATGAAAGCCAAGCAAGTGAGCGCTCAAGCAGTGCAATAAATGATACGACACAGCAAACGCAAAGCAGCTCAAGTGCTAGTGCAAGTACAAGTACGCGGCAAACAACTGAAAGTAGCAGTAGTGCACAAAGTAGCTCACAAACTACTCCAGCGACGAATAACCAACAAGAGGCTGGCCAAACAGAGGAACAAACAACAAACGGTGCAACTCAATAGTAGAGGTGGTAGACGATGTTTAGTCTTTTAGGCATGATCAATAGCTATATCGGCTATTTCAATATGAATGCAACTTTAAAGGGACGGATCTATACGATCGTTGGTGGGATCGGTAACTTCTATCTCTTGTATGTAGCTTATCGCTTTTTTGCAAATGGTTTTATCGGACGAGGCTCACTTTTTATCCTTGTTTTTTTGATCTTGTTATACTTTACGTATTTAAACGTTTTGTATTTCTTTACCCCAGATAAGACTTCAAAATTTGATATCTCACCTAAGATCGAAAAATTACTTGGGATCAAGATCCCAGATACAACGGCTCAAGAAAAAAGCCAAGTTGCACCAGGGTTCGTTCAGACAAATGGGATCTTTGATCAAAACGAATTTTTGCCATCAACGCTTAAATTCAGTACTAAGCAACGCGAAAATCTTAAAGCAGTCGTTGCTCAACTAGAAAAGATCGGCTATCTTAAATTAGATTTTGCTGGTAAAAACGATCAAGAGCTTTTCAAAAGTTCCAAGACAGGAGAACGTTTTTACGCTTTAGCCACGCCAGTCGCTCTGCCGTACTATGAATTGCGTGAAAAGAAAGGCAAGCTCCTTGTATACGGTGGTGTCAATCAGATCGAGGCGGTCGAATTAGGTGAAGTGACACAAGTTGGACTATTAAGAGGCTATGAAGCGCTCAAGCGGTATCAACTCTCACTTGCGACTGTACTTTTAGCTAAGGGACCTTACAAATTTGCTGGTCGTTCGACGATGATGCAAAAAGATGAACCATATGAGCTACAGATCCAGATCGCTTATCGTGAACGCGAAGCGCACCCAGACTTTGAAGCGCGTTTAAAAGATGAATTCCGTCAAAAAGAACAAGACTTTGAAGCGCGTGAGAAACAATTGGAAAAAGAACATTTGAGTCGGCGTGCTAAAAATCGAAATAACTAAGAAAAAGTAAGAGGTCTTCTATGCCCAAAGCATAGAAGGCCTTTTTTATTTGTTAAAAAAGATATTTGAATTTTGTAAGCAACAAATAGAGTTTAAAAAATCTGAAGGATTTGTAGTTCTCTTTTCACAAAAAAGCGCCACTACTTGATGGCCCGTTAAGGACTTGAGCTGTTTGAACGAGCGCCTTAGCTTGATTTGCCTAGATCTTTGCCTAAAAAAGCGATTAGTAATTTTTTAAAGAAATATCTTATAAAAAAAGGTGGGAAGTCTAATTTGAATATAATAAACTTTAGGCAAAACTAAGCAAAGGAGTGTGATCAGACTAGCAATTGCAGGATGGGTGAGTTTCTTAAGTAGGGGGAAAGGATTGACGTGAAGATCGAACTCTTTTTTAGTATTTCATTAGTCGGTGTGGGGATCTATTTGTTTTGGTGTTTGATCTTATTAACATTTGGTGAGGGAAAAGACGAAGTCACTTCATTACCACCAAAAATGAAGATCGACCAGCTTGTGATCTTAGTTCCAGCCTTGAATGAAGCGTCTGTGATCGAGCAAACGATCAATAATTTTTTACGCAGTACAGAAAAACTACCACAAGTTAAAATGTATATCATCGATGATGCTTCAAGCGATGCTACCGCTCAGTTAGCTCAAGCTTTGCTCAAGCGACACCAAACGACAAAAGTCCAAATTTTGCAGCGCAAATTACCAGAAGCACAAACGGGAAAAGGTGAAGCTTTGAACTGGGCTTATCAAAAGATCAAAGCAAACGCAGGCACAAAGAATATCGTTTGTGGTGTTTTAGATGCTGATGCTTACTTGAGTGAAGCAAGTTATCGGCGGATCATCGCGATTTTTGAAAATGATCCTGAGCTTGCACTTGTACAGACACGAGTTGGAATGTTTGCAGAACAAAATTGGCTCCAAAAGTTGCAAGATATTGAATTTATCGTGATCAATAACTGGATCCAAAATATTCGCAATCGGCTAAAAAATGCTGCGGCTTCAGGTAACGGACAATTCATTCGCTTGAATGCCAGTCCTGAGACGAGGCCTTGGGGCAATGCGTTACTAGAAGATTTTGAATTCAGTACGCGCTTTTTACTACAAGGAAAAAAAACATACTATGCTGGAGAAGTTATCATTTATCAAGAAGCACTTGCCAAGATTATTCCGTTTATTCGGCAAAGAGCCCGTTGGTGTCAAGGTGGGCTGGATTGCCTTTTTAAATACTGGTCCAAGATCTTACGCAGTCGAACTTTGAGGTTTGGAGCGAAGCTAGAGATGACCTTTTATCTCTTCTTACCATTTATCTCGATCGTAACTGGTCTAGCTAATATTTTGGTCTTTTTCTTTATCATTGCTTTTTTTGCGCGTTATTGGCTCTTAGCAGTGATCTTATTGTTGATCAATACTTGGATCAACGTTCGGATCATGGAGCGGTATAGCAAAGTGACCGGACAGATAACATTTTTCAATGCTTTGTGGCTGTTATTGATCATGCTAGTGTATAACTATCTTTTTTATTTTGCGATCCTGCTAGCTTTTTATAATAAGCTTCGGAAAAAGACTCATTGGGTCAAGACAAGTCATGTTGGCTCAGATTCACAAACTTTAGAAGAATAGATCATTTAAAGAAAGGAAAATCAAAAAATGAAATTTAAAATTTTTTTCACAACCATTGCCACTTGTCTTTTTATTGCGCTTGGAGGAACAGTCGCTGTGGCGGATACTGCCCCAACTGCAGCAACTGGGACGACCGCTCCGACTGGGCAAGTTGCTGGTCCAAATGATGTGCCCACAACAAGTGAAGTGGCGCAAGTAGCTCCGACTGCGCCGACCGCTCAAACGGCAGACACGGCCCAAATGGCTCAAACAGCTTGTGGTCCTAAAACAGATGTGATCGCTCAAGCAGGGACGGCTGGTACTGCTGGGACAGCAGGAACAGCCGGAAAAGCCGGAACGGTAGCGACCGATACAACTGCAGCGACTGCCCCGACTGCCCCGACTGCCCCAACGGCTCCAACCGCTCCGACGGCCCCAACAGCGCCAACAGCGGCCGGTGAAGGTCAACCTTGTCAAAAGCGGTGCTGGATCATCATTTACCAAAAAACATGCTATCGTTATAATTACCACCGTGCCTATAACTGTTATTGGTATCGTTAAAAAGTGACTGTAACATTTTTGTTGCTAGGTACACTAACAAAGAGACCCTTTAAAAATTAGTGTTTACTCATAAGGTAGAAAAAACATTTTTTAAGTTAAACAAAGGCATCTTCAAGCTCTCAGTTTTCGAGAAATCGAAGATGCCTTTTATTTATGTCAAAAACTCAGGACGATATTACTTCGTGCCCCTTTAGAAATTGCGTAGATAGCCTAGTGACAATATAATTGTACTATCACTAAACGTGGTAGTTATTTTACCTTACCAAGAAAGGAATATTAAATATATGGCAAAAAATGTTAAGAAGATCCTTTTCTTCCTTTTGGAAACTTTATCAGTATGTGGATATTTATTTTGTTTATATGCAGGTATTACTGCAAAATTCCCTTTTCTAAATGAGTATACTGAGGGTAATATCCGAGATGGTAGTGGAGGCTATCTTTGGGAGGTCTTAGGGATGCTTTTTTGGACAGGCGCTATCAGTTTCATTTTTATATCCAATAAATTTTGCCACAAAGAAAGTAAAATTACGTTGTTATTTATTATGATCCCTTACCTTATCCTCATAATTATTTCTTTTATTCGTGCAATCTTTATCGATCAAGTGGTCTAATTAAATAGCGCGTGTTCGTTCTGAAAGTAGCTGGAAACAGATGAACGACATCTTGGCTATTTGTGCTTTTCTTTCCAGTAGTAAAGCGGGACTCCACATAAGACGATCGCAAGAGAGATCAAAACCCCACTTAAGTCAGAGAAAAGTTCACTGACTAGCACAAAGGCAGCTCCTAAGATCGCTACGATCGGTGTGAATGGATAAAGTGGAACTGAAAAAGGCCGTTTCTTAGTAGTAGAAACTTTGCGCAACTTAAAGATCCCAAAGAAGGTCATTACATAAAAACAATAGATCGTAAAGATACAGATCTCAGTCAAGCGGTCAGGATCGACAGTCAAGATCATGCCTGAAGCGATCAGCGCGATCACTGAGATCGAGACCATCGGAGTATGCATCGTTTTATTGATGTAGGCTAACTGTTTTGAAAAAGGCAGTTCGTTGTTTCTGGCCATTGCATACATGATCCGTGGGATCGTCATGACTTTTCCATTCATACAACCAATGATCGAGATGATGATCCCGATGTTTAAGAGTTTGCCACCTAAAGGTCCAAAGGCCATTACTGCAAAATGTGGCGTCGCATTTTCACCGTAGCGTTGGATCATTTCAGCCGGCATCGTCTTGAAGATCCCATATGAAACTAAAACGTAGATCACTAAAACGGCTGAGAGACCAAGGATGATCGCAAGGGGTAAGATCTTTTGCGGATTTTTGATCTCCCCACCCATGTTGGCGATCAAGATCCAACCATCGTAAGCGAATAAAGTCGCTAAGATCGCAACACCAAAATTTCCCGCTGGCGTCGCAGCTTGTGTCGCTAATACTTGACCTAATGCATTTTGATCACCAAATAAGAGACCAAAGATAATGATCAAAGCGATCGGTAAAAGTTTACATAGCGTCGTGATGATCTGTAACGCCGAACCGAAGCGATTGGCTAAGAAGTTAAAAAGAGAGATCAAAATGACTGATAAAACACCGACATAAGGCGTTAAACTTTGATCAAAACCAAAAAAAGCTTGTAAGAGGATCGCTAAGTAAGCTCCTAGTGCAGCGATCACGGCAGGGCCATAAACGGTGATCTGCATCCAACCAGATAAAAAGCCCCAAATTTTACCGTACAGATTATGCATATAGATGTATAATCCGCCTGTTTGTGGCATCTGGGAACCGATCTCGGCGATAGTCAAACCACTTGTCAAAGTCAAGACGCCCCCCAAAAACCAAGCTAAAAGAGCAAGTGTTGTTGAGTGAGAATAACTTAAAACTGAAGCTTGTTTAAAAAAGATTCCAGAACCAATAACGGTCCCGATCACTAAAGCTAAAGCAGAAGATAGGTCTATCGAACGCTCTAAGTGGACTTGTTCTTTTTTCTCCATGAGACACCAACCTTTTTAGAATTAATATAAGTTAAACGGTAGCATATTTTAGAAAACATTAAAAGTTTTATTTTAAATGTTTTTACTCAAAAATCGGCAACTAAAAAAACAGCGTGCAGTAACGACGCTGTTTCAGAACGTAGACAAACTCTATTCAAAATGGATAGAGTTTGTTTTTTTATGTATTTTTATGACTATATACTTTGAAATATACGAATATAACAGGGTTTTTCCCCAGTATTTTTACCAATTTTTTTAGATTTAGGCACGCAAATATCAACCCGACTTTAGCTAGAATTTTATCAATTCCTACTTCTCGGGCGTATCTCAAGTTGTGATATTCTTTTGCCGAACCAAAATTTCTTTCGATCGTCTCCTTTCGCGCTTCATACTTTAATTTTGAGCCAGTTTGATGCCTGATATCCTCACATTTTTCCATACTATCTTGCCAAACATGACGAGCGATAACTCTTTGATGATTTTTACTTTGTGTACATTTGTGCAGTAAAGGACATTTTTCACAGATTGTAGGATCACTTTTATATTCACGATAACCACTTCGATTAGTTGTGGAGTACATTAAGATTTGATCGCCAGGACATAAATAACAATCATAATATTCATCATAAACAAAATCTTTGGGTCTAAGCGTACCAACTTTGCCCCTTGGGCGTTTATAAGGAAGAATGGGAATTATGCCTTGAGATAGTAAAAAGTGTGCGATCGTGGGTGTTTTATAGCCAGAATCAGCGATAATATATTGTGGGTCGTACTTCCGTACTTTTTCAAATATTTCAGGAAAAAGTTGCGTATCATGGATATTTCCCGCACCGACCACATAAGCTAAGAGCCACCCATTTTTATCACAGGCAGCTTGAACGTTATAGGCAAAAACCTGTTTGTGTTCACCCTTATGAAACCATCCACTATCAGGATCAGTTTTAGATATTTTTACTTGTCTAGTTTTTTTTTAGGTTTTTCTTCTTTTAAGGGTTTCTTTTGATGTTTAGCTCTATCTACATTTATTTCTTTTTCGAGATCTTCACTCATAAATTTTGACTTAGTTTCAATAACTTCAGTAGTATATTTACGGCTGTTAGCAGCAGCTTTCAAATGAGTTCCATCAATAAAGATATCAGTTGTGTCGATAAGATCATTTTCTAAACAGAGTTTCAAAATATGAGCAAAAATAGCTTCTATTACATGGCTTTCAGCAAATCTTCTTTTATAATTTTTACCGTAGGTAGAGAAATGAGGAACAGGATCATTTAAACCTAGTCCTAGAAACCATCGATAAGCGACATTAACTTGAATTTCTTTGATCGTTTGACGCATAGAACGAATACCAAATAGATTTTGGATCAAAGGAATCTTTATGAGTAGTACAGGGTCAAGACTAGGACGACCATTATTTTTACAATAGGAATCTTCGACAAGATCATAAATAAAAGAGAAATCAATAATTTGATCAATTTTACGGAGTAAATGATCTTTTGGGACCAAATCATCTAGAGAAGTACGAGCATATTCACAGCGTTTGAGATTGGGATCACTTTTGTGAAGCATAATGAGCACCTCCGTAACCGTTTTCTTTAATTATACAAAAAAAAGTCACCAGAGCACATACTCTGATGACTTAGTCTACATTCTGAAACAGCGTGCAGTAACGACGCTGTTTTTTTAGTTGTTTGTTTGTTGGTAAGAAGCTAATTTTTGAGCAAAAACGGGTGCTACTTCGGCGGTGATCTGCGTTCCTTCCGGTAGATATTTGGTCGTAATGACATGGGCTTCTTTATTCAAGCGTTCAACTATACTTCCTTGGTCATACGGGATCAAGTACGTTTGTGTTTGATAGTCACTGAAGAGTTTAGTTTTGATCAGCTCGGCCAAAGCTTGTAAAGATGCTGGATCTTTGGCAGAAAATGTCAGTTCGTCTCCTGTTAAAACAGGATATTTTGTATTGAGCTTATCGGCCTTATTAAAAACATATAGCATAGGGATCTCACTTACACCGATCTCTTTTAAAGTTTGCTCAGTCGTTTCGATCATCGCTTGATAATGTTCATCTGAAAGATCGACGACGTGTAATAAAAGATCCGCATTTTTAGCCTCGGCTAACGTTGTGCGGAAAGCTTTGACTAGTTGATGAGGCAGTTTGGAGACAAAACCGACTGTATCGCTTAGAAGAAGTGACTTATTATCTGGAAAAGTCAGCTTGCGTACCGAAGTATCTAACGTTGCAAATAGCATATCTTTTTCAAAGACTTGTTTTGTTTTATTTTGACCAAAGAGTTGCAAGAGACCATTCAAAGTTGTAGATTTGCCAGCATTTGTATAGCCAACTAAAGCGACTGTTTTGATATCTGAGCGAAGACGCTGTTTTTGCTTTGTCTCGTGTTCTTTTGCGATCTCTTTTAATTCTTTGTTTAGAGCGCTGATCTTCTTTTGGATGACGCGGCGGTCTAGCTCGCGTCTTTTTTCCCCAGCCCCGCGGTTAGTAAAACCGCCCCCAGCAGTTTGTTGATCCAGTTTTTCAGCTGAATTTGTATGGAGACGGGGTAATTGATAATTTAATTTAGCAATCTGAACTTGGAGCTTAGCTTCGCGTGTTTTCGCCCGGCTTGAAAAGATGCGTAAGATCAAAGCAGTGCGGTCGATCACTTCTAGCCCAGTAATATTTTCTAAATTACGGATCTGGGTCGGAGTCAATTCATCATTGACGACTAAGATCTCACTTTCAGTTTGGAGTGCTGCTTCTTTGATCTCTTCTGCCTTACCCTTGCCCAAATAAGTAGCAGCGATCGGATGCTCGAGTTTCTGCTTGAAGATCCGCGTACTTTGCAGATCTGCAGCGGTAGCCAAAGCATCTAATTCAGCGATCGTATAAGAAAAATTTTCAGTTTCGTTTTCGATACCAGCTAAGATCACAGGTGTCATATAATTTGATGCTATATAAATGTAAGCAGAGATGCAGTGCAGCTCTGAAAAAGAAATATAGCCTTCCTTTCTTTTTTATTTGAACGTAAAAACTCTACCTCACATTTATCTTCTTGTAGAGTATATATGCATTTACTCTGAATTATACCACTACTTGTTCTCTTATCTGCTAATGAGCAAAATTTAAGTTTGGATCAGCAAAATATGAGATTGTTGCTCAAAAATCACTCATAACTCCTGCTGTTTGAAAGCCTTGTTTGCACTGAAATGTTAGAAAAATCAGGAAAATTTTTTAAGTAAAAATGAGTCGAAAAAAATTGATATTAGCGCTGGTTTACGCGGATTTTTCAAGGGGGTATGCGAAAATGTATAAATTTATTCATCTGAAATTAGAATAAATACTTGATTTTAATTGTGTTTTCATATAATATTTTAGTCAAAGTTATCTAGTAGGATGATGTAAGCAATTATTAAGGAGTTGTGAATATATGAAATTAGCTAAATTTGCTAAAACAGGTGCTGTTGTAGCCTTATCAGCGATTTTTTTAGCTGCTTGTGGTAAAAGCTCAAATGAGAGCACTGCTGATAAACAAGTGCTCAATTGGAGCGAAAGTGCTGAATTGCCAACGATGGATCTTTCCAAGGCAACAGATACGGTAAGTTTCTCACAGTTGAATAATTCGTTAGAAGGTCTTTATCGGATCGGTAAAAATGCTAAGATCGAACCAGGGATCGCGACTAAGACAACTGTTTCAAACGATGGGCTGACTTATACATTTGATCTTCGTAAAAACGCTAAATGGTCAAATGGTGATAAAGTTACTGCCAAAGATTTTGTCTATTCTTGGCAACGAACAGTTGATCCGAAAACAGGTTCTCAGTATGCATATTTATTTGAAGGTATTAAAAACGCAACTGCGGTCATGAACGGAGAAAAACAACCGAGTGAATTAGGGATCAAAGCAGATGGTGATTACAAGTTAGTCGTAACGCTTGAAAAGAATGTCCCTTACTTTAGATTGTTGATGGGCTTCCCAGCCTTCTTCCCACAAAATCAAAAAGCAGTTGAAGAATACGGTTCTAAATACGGAACGGCTTCAAAATACATGGTCTATAACGGACCGTTCGTCCTTGAAGGTTGGACAGGTTCTAACTTATCTTGGAAGTTGACAAAGAACAAAAACTACTGGGATAAAGACAAAGTTAAGTTGAACACGATCAACTACAGTGTCAATAAATCTTCTTCAACATCTTACAACTTGTATCAATCAGGTAAAGTTGATGCGACAGCCTTAGGTGCTGAACAAGCTAAACAGCTCAAAGGGCAAACAGGCTATTTGACCCGTAAAGAAGCGACGACTTTCTACTTACAATTCAACCAAACAAAAGCTGAGTTCCAAAACTTAAAGATCCGCCAAGCGATCTCCAAAGCTGTGGATCGTGACCAATACGTCAAACAAGTTTTAGCTGGGGCTTCAACACCAGCTAAAGGTTTTGTTTCAAGTGGTCTAGCTGAACGTAACGGTAAAGATTTTGCTGATGCAGCTTATGTTAAATCAGGTGTTGATTATAACAAAGCAGAAGCTAAAAAACTCTTTGATGAAGGGCTAAAAGAACTTGGACGCGATAAACTCGAATTCCAGATCTTAAGCGATGATACTGATGGTGGTAAGAAGACGACTGAATTCTTACAAAGTGCTTTAACAGAAACATTTGGCTCTGATAAAGTTAAGATCACAGTTTCAAACGTACCATTCAAGACGCGTTTAGCACGCTCAGATGCCGGTAATTTTGATGTCGTGATGACAGCTTGGGGCGCAGATTTCTCTGATCCGATCTCATTCTTAGATCTTATGACATCAGATAACGCACAAAATGATGGTAAATGGAAGAATGAAGAATACGATCGCTTGATCGAAGCTTCGAAGACAACAGACGTCAACGATCCAGCCAAACGTTGGGATGACATGGTCAAAGCTGAAAAGATCTTGATGGAAGATCAAGGGGTCGCTCCGATCTATCAACGGGCACAACCTTGGATGATCAAACCATCTGTGAAGAATATCATCTACAATTCAGCTGGTGCTAGCTATAACTTTAAAGAAACATACATCTCTGGCAACTAAAATAGATCATTGATCTAAATACTAACAACAACGCAGGACGACTAATCCTGCGTTGTTTAGCAAAAAAACATCTCTAAGATCGAGAGGATATATCTATGAAGAAATACCTGTTAAAAAGGGTTTTCTATATGGTGCTGACGCTGTTTTTAGTAGCGACCATCACATTCTTTTTGATGAAGCTCATGCCCGGAACGCCATATTCAAACCAAGAAAAAATGTCACCTGAACAGATCGCGATCATGAACCAACAATATGGTCTCGATAAACCGCTTTGGATGCAATACTTGCTCTATATCGGTGGGATGCTCCACGGTGATCTAGGAACATCATTCCAATTTAGTAATCAACCTGTTTCCTATTTGATCTCTAGCCGGATCGGAGCGTCAGCTCAATTAGGGATCCAAGCGATGATCTTTGGGGTCGCGATCGGGATCGTTTTTGGTTCGATCGCTGCGATCAACCGAAATACTTGGGTCGATACAACAGTTACAGTGCTATCGATCCTAGGGAAATCAGTACCTAACTTCGTTTTAGCGGTCTTGTTACAGTACTATATTGCTTTGAAATTAGGTTGGTTCCCGATCGCCGATTGGGGTGGCTTTGCCTACACCGTCTTACCGACGATTGCCTTAGGGGTAGGACCTTTAGCAGAAACGGCCCGGTTTGTCAGGACTGGGATGGTCGATGTTTTGAACTCGGATTATATCGAGTTAGCCCGCGCTAAAGGTTTGAGCAAATTCCAGATCGTCTATCATCATGCTTTACGCAACAGCTTGATCCCGTTAGTAACTTTGATCGGGCCATATACTGTTGCCTTGATGACCGGTTCGATGGTTATTGAAAATATCTTCTCGATCCCAGGTATCGGGGAGCAGTTCGTTAAGTCGATCTTGACTAACGATTACCCAACGATCATGGGGGTAACGATGCTCTACTCAGCTGGTTTAGTGGCGGTCATCTTATTGACAGATATCGTCTACGGCATCATCGACCCACGGATCAGACTTGCTGGAAATGAGGATTGATCATTATGGAAGAAAAAATGAAGATTACCGCAGAAGATTTTCAAGCACTTCAAGTTGAAAATGAACTTGATGCTGAAAAGATCGCCGCTCCTTCTTTGACCTTTACGCAAGATGCTTGGCGGCGTTTGAAAAAAAATAAAGGTGCGCTCGTTTCGCTCTTTATCGTCTTATTTATGATCGTCGTTTCTTTTGGGTCGACACCTTTTGTCAACCGTGATACGTTGGTCAAATCGCAACCCCAATACGCTAATTTACCAACTAAGATCCCAGGTGTTGATATCAATGGGTTGAACGGAAAGGCTAAAGTGGCTGGGACCTGGGTCGATAAGTATGAACAAGCAGGCGTACCTAAAGATAAGTATTTCCTATTAGGAACAGACTATTTAGGACGTTCTTTAGGACAACGGATCGTTTATGGGACAAAGATCTCGTTGATCGTAGCGCTTGTAGCGACATTCTTTGATCTAACGATCGGGGTCACGTACGGGATCGTTTCAGGTTGGAAAGGCGGACGGACTGATAATGTCATGCAGCGGATCATCGAAGTCATCTCGTCTGTGCCAAGTTTAGTGATCGTTGTTTTGATGTTAGTTGTTTTGAAACCGGGGATGGCTTCGATCATTTTAGCGATCGCGATCTCAAGTTGGACAACGATGGCGCGGATGATCCGGGCAGAGACGTTGCAGTTGAAGAGTCAAGAATATGTTTTAGCGGCGCGAACTTTAGGTGAATCGCCAGTCAAAGTTGCCTGGAAACACTTAGTGCCTAACTTATCAAGTATCATCATCATTCAAACGATGTACACGATCCCAAGTGCGATCTTCTTTGAAGCTTTCCTTAGTTTCATCGGGATCGGGATCTCAGCACCAGAAACTTCTCTCGGTGTGTTACTGAATGAAGGACAAAAGAATTTCCAATTTTTACCATATCAAATGTGGTACCCAGCCATTGTGTTGTGTGTATTGATGATCGCCTTTAACTTACTTGGTGACGGGCTCCGCGATGCATTTGATCCAAAAACTAGAAGGTAGGTTAGACTATGGCTGAAAGAATTTTAGATGTTAAAAACCTAAAGATCAATTTCCATACGTATGCAGGCGATGTTAAAGCGATCCGTGATGTGAGTTTCCATTTAAATAAAGGTGAAACGTTAGCGATCGTAGGTGAGTCTGGTTCAGGTAAGTCAGTTACGACTAAAAGTATCATGGGCTTATTAGCTAATAACGCTGAGATCGTTGGTGGTTCGATCATGTTCAACGGCCAAGATCTTTTGAAAAAGACAGAAAAAGAAATGCAAAAGATCCGTGGTAAAGATATCGCAATGATCTTCCAAGATCCAATGACTTCGCTTGATCCAACGATGAAGATCGGGCGCCAGATCGCCGAACCTTTGATGGTCCATAAAAATATGGATAAGAAAAAAGCGTTGGCACAAGCACTTGAGATCTTGAAGTTAGTTGGGATCAAAGATGCTGAAAAGCGGATCAATAATTATCCGCACCAATTTTCTGGGGGACAACGGCAACGGATCGTGATCGCGATCGCGTTAGTTTGTTATCCTGAGATCTTGATCGCCGATGAACCGACAACAGCGCTCGATGTGACGATCCAAGCCCAGATCTTGAACTTGATGAAAGAATTACAAGAAAAGATCGAAACTTCGATCATCTTCATCACGCACGACTTAGGTGTTGTTGCTGGCATGGCTGATCGTGTTGCCGTAATGTATGCAGGGCAGATCGTCGAATATGGCACTGTCGATGAGATCTTTTATAATCCAAAACATCCATATACTTGGGGGCTTTTGAACTCAATGCCAACACTTTCGAGTACAAAACTCGAAGCGATCCCAGGAACACCGCCAGATTTGCTAGAACCGCCGGTTGGTGATCCGTTTGCAGCTCGAAATCCATATGCGATGCAGATCGATGCAAAGAAGCAACCGCCATTTTTCAAAGTTTCTGAGACGCATTACGCGGCAACGTGGCTTTTGCATCCTGATGCGCCAAAGATCGAGCCACCAGCTGAGGTCATGCGCCGAGCTAAGATCTGGCGTGAGATCCAAGAACAAGAAGAAGTGGCTAAAAATCGACGTGAAGCAGATCTAAAAGCGGCAGCTAAAAACAAAGAAGGCTAGGGGGATACAGGAATGCCAGAAAAGAAAAAGAAATTGCTTGAAGTCAAGCACTTAAAACAATATTTTGGTGTGGGCAAACCTAGCATGGTCAAAGCTGTCGATGATGTTAGTTTCCATATCTATGAAGGTGAGACTTTTGGGCTCGTAGGTGAATCTGGTTCGGGTAAGACAACGACCGGACGCAGTATCATCCATTTATATGAGCCAACAGATGGTCAGATCCTCTTTAATGGTAAAGATGTCAGCAAGTTGAATTCACGTAAAGAACATCTTGAATTTTGTCGCGAGATGCAAATGATCTTTCAAGATCCATACGCTTCGCTCAATCCACGGATGACCGTTGAAGATATCGTAGCTGAAGGGATCGATATCCACGGGCTGGCGAAAGATAAACAAGATCGGCGCAAAAAAGTGGAAGATCTTTTAGAAACAGTTGGCTTGAATCGTGATCATGCCAGTCGTTATCCGCATGAATTTTCTGGGGGACAACGGCAACGGATCGGGATCGCCCGTGCTTTAGCGGTAGAACCACGGTTTATCATCGCTGACGAACCGATCTCAGCGTTAGACGTTTCGATCCAAGCTCAAGTCGTGAACTTGTTGAAAGAATTGCAAATTGAAAAAGGTTTGACGTACCTCTTTATCGCCCATGATCTTTCGATGGTGAAATATATCTCTGATCGTATCGGGGTCATGCATTACGGTCGTTTGCTCGAAGTTGGGCCTGCTGAGGAAGTTTATACTAAACCGTTACATGACTATACTGCTAGTTTGATCTCGGCTGTACCTGAACCAGATCCAGAATTTGAAAGAAATCGTAAGCAGTTAGAATACGATGCTTCGATCGAAGATGATCGCAAAGGACAAACGCGTAAGTTACATGAGATCACACCAGGGCATTATGTTCGTTGTGCAGAATCAGAGATAGCTTCCTATCAAAAGAAAGCCCAGAGTTATGAAGTGGCGAAATGAGAGGCTCAGTCGAGCTTTTTCAAATGAATAACTAAATAGTTGAATTGCAAAGCGACCTAGCTTCAGTATTTTCTGAAGTTAGGTCGCTTTTTATTGGACTGGAAAAAATGGAGTTGTAAAAAAAGTACATCATCTAGCGGTTGATATTAGAAATTCTATGAGGATTCATTAAAGTATCATAACAAAAAAGTTATAGTTATTACGTAAATTTTGCTAAAGAAAGAAGGGAAGCAAAAGGCGACACCTTTAAAAAAATACAAACGCTTCCAATGCAGTTTTTTGTTTGTTCGAGTTTTTGAAGAAAATATTGTATAAAACAATAAAACTAGAATGTATGCAGTACATATGAGAGTTTTAAACCCATTTTACATTTCTGATATGCTATAATTTCTTTAGAAGTGTAGAATTAATTTAATAAATTGATTAATTTTGATTAAAGAAAGGGAGGTCATATATTATGCTCTCGAAAAACAATAATAATTTGTGGAACGAGAAAATGGAACCGAAAAAACAGCGTTTTGCGATCAAAAAGTTCACCATTGGTGTGGCGTCTGTTTTGATCGGGACGACTTTTGCTTTTTATTCAGGTGGTAACGATAGTGTTTCCGCTGATGATTCTGTTAATACTGATGGGGATACAGTAAAAGAGACAGTTGCTGATACAACGGATTCTGAGAGGATCAGTGCTAAAGAAGTAACTCTATCAGCTAGTGCACAAGATACTGCGAATACGTCTTCTAATGTAACTGAGGATACGCAGACAGATAGTTCTAATACGGCAGAGGATACAGTAAGTTCAGAAACTACTGAATCAAACAACTCTTCTGTGGCGGTTGCTGATACTTCTGATTCTGAAAAAACCAGTGACAAAGAAGTGACGGTATCGACTAGTGGGCAAGATGCTGAGAATATATCTTCTGATCCAACTAGCGATGTAAAGACGGGTGATGCCAACAAGTCAGAGAATACAGCAAGTTCGGAAACCAAAGAGACCAAGGATGAAGTAGACACTTCTTTGTCAACTGAGGGAGCACCCCATTCAGAAAATGGGCAGGCGGTGTCTTTTAGAGCTGCAACAGCAGAAGCAACGCCTACTCAATCTGTTGGAGATGGCACAGGGATCTTAGATAATGAAGATACAGTAGCCGATCCAGAGATGAGCAATCCAAATGGAGCAAAAGTCGAAGACGTGCAAGCCCCAGATGGTTATGCTTCAACTAGTCAAGAGGGCTGGCACACCTTTGAGTGGCAGTCTCCAATGTCATATATTAGGGACGGTTATTATATCCGTTACTCCCTCAATTCGGACCCCACGACCCAAGATGTATTGGTAGAATTGGTTAACAAGAACAGTGGTGATGTTTCAGTAAGTACAGTCGTGGCCCCTGGAACAACGGTAGCCTTTGATGATGGTAAATTTCTTAAATATGATACATCTAGTGGCAATGAGGGAAGCTTTGGCAACATCAAATATGTCTCTCAAGGAGTTAGTTATTTTGCAAAGTTAGTGCCGGCTTATGGGACATATACTACTTATTACAAGACTGAGGACGGAAGAGAGATTGCCCGTTATGAGCAAACCATAATTGGTGGTCAAACAGTTACCCCATCAGGGCAACGAGAATTTAAGGGGTATACTTTTAAAGAGACTACAACTTCGGAAGCTAGGGGGCTCACTCCAGGTACAGTATATCTTTCTTCTTATGACGCTAACAATTTAACAAAGGTGGTAGCAATTGTACAGGATGCAGCCGGAACATTAAAGAAAGAATTGTGGCTTCAAGATCCTAGCTATACAGGCCCAGTTGTTTATAATTCACTTGATATGACTGGATTTACCAAAATTTTTGAAACAAGCGATTTAGAAGCTGGTGTGGATAGCGAGGACTATTGGAATAAAGATACAACGATTGTGGGACCACATACAATCGAAACCCTTCGGATATGGAGTCCGTTTCAAACTGAAGTTACTGAGGCACAGCAGGCTTATACTTTTAAGACTTGGACTAGTGATAATAAGACGTATAAGTTGGTTGGTTGGTTTAGTGGTACAGATAAACATAAAGGAACTGCTGGCCGGTGGTACATCGCTAAAATTCAATATCTGGCAGAAGGCGAAAAACGCACAAGTAACACGGGCGTGACTTTCGAGGGACCAGGTTGGTGGTATCCAGAAGGTGATTCGTTTGGTGGTCAATGGAACCTCAGAGGTCTAATCAATAAGGCAGTCAATGAAAAAACCTATTTGTATACTGCTGATGATCAAAAAGCAACGATCAACTATATTGATGAAACGACAGATCAACAACTTGCCACTGACAGTGTTTCAGGTAAGAGCGATGCTAGGATCGAATACTCAACAGCAGATAAGATCAAAGAATTTACTGATAAAGGCTATGTTCTTGTAAGCGATGGTTTCCCAGCTGATGCAACTTTTGATAACGATAAAAACAAAGAACAAGTTTTTGAAGTTCGCTTTGTCCAAGGTGTCCAACCAGTTACACCAACTACTCCACCGGAAGATGTTCCTAACAATACACCTGATAATGCTCGTCCAGATGCTTTAACTAAAGATGTTACTTTAAATGTTAATTATGTTAATAGCGATGGTTCTACATTCACTGGGACGATCCCAACTAATGCACAACAAAAACTTACTTTTAACGGACTTGCATACATCAGCAAGGTAACTGGACAATTAGTCAACGCTAAGCAAGATGATAATGGCAATTGGATAGTTGATACTGCTAACACAGCAGCACCAAAAATCACTTGGACACCAGTCAATAGTTCATTTACCGCAGTAACTTCACCTGCTGAACGTGGCTATCATGTTGACAGTGTTTCAGAGCATGGAGATGGTGATAATGTTGCAGCAATTAATGGTATTACTAAAGATAGTAATAATATCAACATTACTGTAACTTATGTTAAAAATGGTACACGACTTGATAACGATCAAAATGTAAAAGCTTCACAAACAGTCAAGTATGTTGATGAAAGTGGAAACGAACTTAGCCCAACTAAAGTTTCAAACTTTGATTTCAACTACTCAGGTGATACTTATGATGCTGTAACTAATGAACTGATCAGTCGCGGATCTTGGGACGCTACTAGTCATGACTTTACGGCAGAAGATGTTCCAGTTATCAACGGTTATGTAGCAGTTCGTGGTTATAGCCGTGATGACAATGATAAGGTGATCACTGGTGGATTCACTACGACTCCAGGAGCTAGTGATGCTCAACGCAATCGAACATATACAGTTGTTTATAAGAAGGTCGGAAATATTGTGCCACAAGATCCAAGTGGTAATCCAATTCCAGATCCAACGAATCCAACTGAAAATGTTCCAAACCTACCTTACACAAATGATCCAACAGATCCAACTAAGGTAATACCGGATGAACCAGTACCAACGATCGATGGTTACACACCAAGTCAAAATACGGTGACGCCACCAGATCCAACAAAAGATACGCCTGTCATTTATGTAAAAGCAGAGCAACAAGTTGCTCAAATCGTTTATCGTGATGTTAACGATCCGGCAAAGATCGTTACTATTGGTAACCCAGACGAGGTCAAGGGTAGTGCAAGTTCGGTAATTGTTTACGACCCTCAAACAAGAATTTCTGAGTTAGAAAATAAGGGATATGTACTCAAGAATAACGGTTTCCCAGAAGGCGCTGTATTTGATAATGATAATGGTAAGACTCAAATTTTCTACATCGACTTTGTACACGGAACAGTCCCAGTAAATCCAGACCAACCAGGTCCAGAAACACCAGGACAACCGATCAATCCAAACGATCCAGATGGGCCGAAGTACCCAGATGGTACTACACCAAACGCTCTTACAAAGAACGTAACTCGTACCATTAAGTATGTTGATAATAAAGGCGAAGAAGTCAGCGCTTCAGTTGAACAAGCTGTCAAATTCACAGCCAGTGGTGTACTTGATAAGGTAACTGGAGCATGGATCACACCATTGACTTGGACATCAGCGCAAAGTATCAATGAGGTCAAGTCACCAGTAGTACCAGGATATCACTTGGTAAGCATCGATAAGGATCAAGAAGGTAATAACGTTAAAGGTGTAACACTTGCACATACTGATGATAGTTACACTGTAACAGTAACGTATGCACCAAATGGTAAGTTGATTCCAGTTGGACCAGATAATCAACCAATTCCAGATGCACCAACACCACAATACCCAACAGATCCAACGGATCCAAGCAAGGTAACACCAACACCGGTACCAGATATTCCAGGTTACAATCCTGTAGATCCAAACCCAGTCACACCAACAGACCCAGGTAAGGATACACCAGTACCATATGTGCCAGTAGAGCAACAAGTTGCTCAAATCGTTTATCGCGATGTCAACGATCCAGCTAAGATCGTTACTATTGGCGAAGCAGATAAGGTCGAGGGTGAAGCAGGTTCGGTAATTGTTTACAACCCTCAAACAAGAATTTCTGAGTTAGAAAATAAGGGATATGTACTCAAGAATAACGGTTTCCCAGAAGGCGCTGTATTTGATAACGATAATGGTAAGACTCAAATTTTCTACATCGACTTTGTACACGGAACAGTCCCAGTAAATCCAGACCAACCAGGTCCAGAAACACCAGGGCAACCGATCAATCCAAACGATCCAGATGGACCTAAGTACCCAGATGGTACTGCACCAAACGCTCTTACAAAGAACGTAACTCGTACCATTAAGTATGTTGATAATAAAGGCGAAGAAGTCAGCGCTTCAGTTGAACAAGCTGTCAAATTCACAGCCAGTGGTGTACTTGATAAGGTAACTGGAGCATGGATCACACCATTAACATGGTCACAATCACAAACGATCAACGGTGTTAAATCACCAGTCGTACCAGGATACCACTTGGTAAGTGTTGATAAAGATCAAGATGGAAACAACGTAGCCGGCGTAACGCTTACTCATGAAAATAATAGTTACACAGTAACAGTAACATACGCACCAAACGGTAAGTTGATCCCAGTAGATCCAGATGGAAACCCAATTCCAAACGTGCCAACACCACAATACCCAACAGATCCAACGGATCCAAGTAAGGTAACACCAACACCGGTGCCAAACGTACCAGGATATGAACCAGATAATCCAAACCCAGTGACACCAACAGATCCAGGTAAGGATACACCTGTACCATACCATCCAGTTGTAGAAGACAAGTACAGCTTGACAGAACGCTTCGTAGACGAAGAAGGTAACGAATTATCTGCATCTGTAACTAAAGGTACAGATTACAAGGAAGGTACAGATTACGACGTCACAGGCGATGCTAAAGTTATCAACGGTTACTACTTGATCAAGACTTCAGACAACGCTAAAGGAACATTTGGTAAAGACAACGTCACAGTAACCTTTACGTACGCTAAGTTAGGTAAGATCGTTCCAGTTGATCCAAATGGAAACCCAATTCCAGATGCACCAACACCACAATATCCAAACGATCCAACTGACCCAAGCAAGACAGTACCAGATCAACCAGTACCAGAGATCCCAGGCTATCGTCCAGAAGTACCGACCGTGACACCAGATAAACCAGGTGAAGACACACCAGTGATCTATGTGCCAGTTGTAGAAGATAAGTACAGCTTGGTTGAACGCTTTGTTGACGAAGAAGGAAACAAAGTATCCGCAACAGTTGTCAAAGGTACAGATTACAAGGAAGGTACGGAATACGACGTCACAGGTGATGCTAAAGTTATCAATGGATACTACTTGATCAAGACTTCAGACAACGCTAAAGGAACATTTGGTAAAGACAACGTCACAGTAACCTTTACGTACGCTAAGTTAGGTAAGATCGTTCCAGTTGATCCAAATGGAAACCCAATTCCAGATGCACCAACACCACAATATCCAAACGATCCAACTGACCCAAGCAAGACAGTACCAGATCAACCAGTACCAGAGATCCCAGGCTATCGTCCAGAAGTACCGACCGTGACACCAGATAAACCAGGTGAAGACACACCAGTGATCTATGTGCCAGTTGTAGAAGATAAGTACAGCTTGGTTGAACGCTTTGTTGACGAAGAAGGAAACAAAGTATCCGCAACAGTTGTCAAAGGTACAGATTACAAGGAAGGTACGGAATACGACGTCACAGGTGATGCTAAAGTTATCAATGGATACTACTTGATCAAGACTTCAGACAACGCTAAAGGAACATTTGGTAAAGACAACGTCACAGTAACCTTTACGTACGCTAAGTTAGGTAAGATCGTTCCAGTTGATCCAGATGGAAACCCAATTCCAGATGCACCAACACCACAATATCCAAATGATCCAACTGATCCAAGCAAGACAGTCCCAGATCAACCAGTACCAGAGATCCCAGGCTATCGTCCAGAAGTACCGACCGTGACACCAGATAAACCAGGTGAAGACACACCAGTGATCTATGTGCCAGTTGTAGAAGACAAGTACAGCTTGGTTGAACGCTTTGTTGACGAAGAAGGAAACAAAGTATCCGCAACAGTTGTCAAAGGTACAGATTACAAGGAAGGTACAGAGTACGACGTCACAGGCGATGCTAAAGTTATCAATGGATACTACTTGATCAAGACTTCAGACAACGCTAAAGGTACATTTGGTAAAGACAACGTCACAGTAACCTTTACGTACGCTAAGTTAGGTAAGATCGTTCCAGTTGATCCAGATGGAAACCCAATTCCAGATGCACCAACACCACAATATCCAAATGATCCAACTGATCCAAGCAAGACAGTCCCAGATCAACCAGTACCAGAGATCCCAGGCTATCGTCCAGAAGTGCCAACTGTGACACCAGATAAACCAGGTGAAAACACACCAGTGATCTATGTGCCAGTTGTGGAAGACAAGTACAGCTTGGTTGAACGCTTTGTTGATGAAGAAGGTAACGAAGTATCTGCTTCTGTAACTAAAGGTACAGAGTACAAAGAAGGTACAGAATACGACGTCACAGGCGATGCCAAAGTTATCAATGGATACTACTTGATCAAGACTTCAGATAACGCTAAAGGTAAATTTGGTAAAGACAACGTCACAGTAACCTTTACGTACGCTAAGTTAGGTAAGATCGTTCCAGTTGATCCAAATGGAAACCCAATTCCAAATGTACCAACACCGCAATATCCAAACGATCCAACTGACCCAAGTAAGACAGTACCAAACCAACCAGTACCAGAGATCCCAGGTTATCGTCCAGAAGTACCAAGTGTGACACCAGATAAACCAGGTGAAGATACACCAGTGATCTATGTGCCAGTTGTAGAAGACAAGTATAGCTTGACAGAACGCTTCGTAGATGAAGAAGGTAACGAACTATCTGCTTCTGTAACTAAAGGTACAGACTACAAGGAAGGTACAGAGTACGACGTCACAGGCGATGCCAAAGTTATCAATGGTTACTACTTGATCAAGACTTCAGATAACGCTAAAGGTAAATTTGGTAAAGACAACGTCACAGTAACCTTTACGTACGCTAAGTTAGGTAAGATCGTTCCAGTTGATCCAAATGGAAACCCAATTCCAAATGTACCAACACCGCAATATCCAAACGATCCAACTGACCCAAGTAAGACAGTACCAAACCAACCAGTACCAGAGATCCCGGGTTATCGTCCAGTGGTGCCAACAGTTACGCCAGATAAACCGGGTGAAGATACACCGGTGATCTATGTACCAGTAACACCAGAAAAACCAGGGACTCCAGAAAATCCAGGAGCACCTGAAAAACCAGAAAACCAGGAAACACCTGGAACTCCAGAAGCGCCAAAAGCAACGCCAGTCAATAATGTTCAGACACCAGTTAAAGAGCCTGCAAAATCACCAGTGGCTTCTGAAGGTGAAACTAAGGCAAACGAGTTACCACAAACAGGTGATGAACAAAATAATACGTTAGCTGCAGTAGGTGCTTCTATCATAGCTGGTCTCTTAGGGATCATCGGTTTCGCTAAGAAAAAGGATGACGAAAAAGAGAACTGATCGGTTTGATTAGAAAAGTGATCTCTATCAGATATGTTTAGATCACTTTCTATAAAATAAATAATTCCCCTAGAGTAATCACAGGTCGTTTAGATTACCCTAGGGGTTTTTTGTTTTGTAATAGCTAGATATCACTTAATAAGTTGTTAATGATCAAAGGGGTGATGCTCTGGTAGTTACTAAGATCATGTTATTTCAACTCAGTCTATGTTTTTAGAATGAATAAAACTGTATACTAGTGTTAACGATTTAAAATCTATGCTTAAAGAAGGGATCAAAATTGGAAGAAAAAATCGTGGCTTTTGGACTAAAAGTACGGAAAATGATATTTTTTAGAGTGATCCAACGCACATTTACAGTCTTATTCCCGTTTATCTTATTGGGAAGTTTTGCTCAAGTTTTTGAATTTTCACTCCTATATCCAGATGGTTTTTTAGGTAATCTGCTCGATCTTTCAGAGTGGTTGCCTCACTATAAAGCAGCAAATCAAGCGTTAGGTTCGATCTATATGTTGACTGCAGGGTTGATCTCAGTTTTGGCCGCGCTCTTGGCAGCCAGACATACTGCTAAATTGGCCGGTCGAGACGGACAGATGGCTGGTTTAACAGGAATGTTAGTTTTTTTGGCTTTATGTTATCAGCCAAATGTAGGTATGAATAAAACGGCGGGAAACTTCACCTTTCGGCTCGACCTTTTAGGCTTTAATGGGTTGCTCCTGGGCCTTATTTTAGGCTATGTCGTAGGACTTTTGTTTAATTATTTAACGCCACCGATCAAAAAAATTGAAGATAATCGTTTTTTATCAGAACGTTCTTTTCAAGCGCTCCTACCCTTGACGTTGGCTTTGGTCTTAGCTGTAGGAGCTAACTTATTATTTGGTTTATTGTATAAATATCAAGTTTTTACAGTGATCGATAACTGGCTCCAAAGTAATGCGCTAAAAAGTCAAAGTGTTTTAAGTGTGACTTTTTTTGCCTGGCTCAGTTTGCTCTTTTCATGGATCGGCCTCAGTGGACCGTATGCTAATAATACATTTGACAGTGATCAAAGTGCCTTGAAAAATTTGAGTTATGCTTTGACTCACAGTGACTTGAGCCAGATCCCAGATAAATATAATGCGAATACACTTTACTTTAGTTTTGGAATGGTCGCAGGAACTGGAGCAACACTTGCCTTAGCCTTAGCTTTGATGATAGTTGCCAAACGGAAAAATGAGCGTAAGTTAGCCTATTGGTCAGCAGGACCAGTTTTATTCAACAGCTCTTCAGCTTTGATGATCGGCTTACCAGTTTTGTTTAATCCTTTTTATGTCATCCCATTTACCTTGATCCCACTTTTTAATATTTTAATGGGTGCTTTGGCGTTAAAATTAGGGTTATTGCCTGCCGTTTATCCAGTTTTACTTTCAACGCCGGGGCCTCTCTATGCCTTTATCGGGACAAATGGTTCTTGGTCAGTCCTAGGCTTTACTTTAGCTTTATTAGTTAGCGATATTCTATTATATATTCCCTTTGTCAAATTTGCAGAACGTGTGACAGATGAATTAGAGCGTGAGCGCAGAAAGGAAGAGCATTTAGATGAAGTTAAATAAAAAAGGCTTGCTCGCATCACTTTGCGTGATCTTTTTTTGCCTCTTCTTAGCGATCCCGGCTTATTTTTGGAGTCAAACAAATGTAAAAGATCTTGCGCGTTGGCATAATTCACGACTTTCGCCAGTCATCATGATCCCTGGAAGCTCTGCTACGCAAAATCGCTTTGATGGTTTAGTTGAAAAGATCAATGAGCGTAGTGCCAAAAAACATAGCTTACTGAAAGTCAAAGTTTATAATGACGGAACGATCAAATACTCTGGAAAGATCCGTCCAAAAGATGAAGAACCATTTATTGTTGTTGGTTTTGAAAACAACAAAGACGGTTACAATAATATTTTGAAGCAAGCAAAACTTTTCAACAAGGCTTTTGCTGAACTAAGTGAAAAATATGAATTCAATAATTTTAAAGCATTTGGACACTCAAATGGGGGCTTGATCTATACTGCGTTTTTTGAAAATTACATGTCTGATTACGATATAACGCCGAAAGTTTTGATGACAGTCGGCACACCTTATAATTTTTCAGAAACATCACTTCAGAGAAAAACACAAATGCTAGCGGATTTTATCCAAAAACGTGATCAACTTCCAAGAGATCTGACAGTCTATACGGTAGCGGGAACTGAAACTTATGATTCAGATGGACTCGTTCCAGAACGCAGTGTTGAAGCTGGAAAATATATCTATCAAGGAGCTGTGAAGCATTTTACCCAGATCACAGTAACTGGGCAAGATGCACAACATTCTGATCTTCCGCAAAATGATCAGATCATTGATCTATTAGAACGTTATGTTTTACAGCAAAACCAAGGGCAAAAACCTAAAAGTAAAAAGAATAGTTGATCGTATAGTATAATAAAAGAAGCAGTCAAGAAAAAAGAAAGGAACGCTATATCAAAGGATGTAGCGATAGAGGATGTATGGTAAGTAAGCGTCAGTTCAAGGCAGAACGGATCGTCGTCAAAGTGGGGACAAGCACTTTAGTCCATGAGAATGGGAAGCTCAACTTAAAGGCACTCGATCAACTCTGCTATATATTAACAGGTCTAGTCAATGAAGGTCGAGAAGTCGTCTTAGTTTCTTCAGGGGCGATCGGTGTTGGGATGGGGCGTGTCGGCCTCCATGAACGACCCCAAGCGATCTCAGCACAACAAGCATTGGCGGCGATCGGGCAAAGTGGCTTGATGGCACTTTATCAACAGCGTTTTACTCTTTACGGGCAACGGATCGCACAAGTTCTTTTAACGCATGACGTCTTAGCTTACCCAACAAGTCGTCAAAATACATTGAATTCACTAGAGCGTCTTTTACAATGGGGCGTGATCCCGATCGTTAATGAAAATGACGTTGTTGCAGTCGATGAATTAGATCATAAAACTAAATTTGGTGATAATGATCAACTTTCAGCAAGCGTGGCTTCGCTTGTTGATGCAGAGCTCTTGATCATGCTTTCAGATATCGATGGTTTTTACGATAAAAATCCCCGCAAATTTGCAGATGCTAAACTTTATCAGCGAATCAGGGCGATCGATGAGAAGATCTTAGAAGCTGGTGGTGGCCAAGGCACAAAATTTGGAACAGGTGGGATGGCAACGAAGCTAAAAGCTGCCCAAAGAATGTTAGCTGAAGATCGCATGATGTTATTAGCTAATGGTAAAGAACCGATGATCATCGATGAGCTATTAGCGGGTGAACCATTAGGCACACTTTTTGCCAAATAAAGCAAAAGAAAGGAAAAAGATAAATGACACTTGATCTAGAAATGATGGGAACAAAGGCCAGACAAGCAGCCTATGATCTAGCTTTACTACCAACAACAAAGAAAAATGAGCTTTTAGCTAAGATGGCGCAAGCTTTATTAGAAAATAGCGCGGTGATCTGCGCAGCAAATGAAAAAGATCTAGCTCAAGCTAAAGACCTCAAAGCAAGCTTTGTCGATCGTTTGCGTTTAGATGAAGACCGGATCAAAGAGATCGCAAATGGTTTGCTACAAGTCAAAGCTTTGCCTGATCCGATCGGAAAGATCGATACAGGTTGGGTCAATGAAGCCGGTTTGCAGATCGTCAAAAGAAGGGTCCCACTTGGAGTGGTCGGGATGATCTATGAAGCTCGGCCTAATGTGACTGTCGATGCTAGCGGTCTGTGTTTTAAAGCGGGAAATGCAGTCATTTTACGTGGGGGCAAAGAAGCTTTAGCGACAAATAAAAAGCTTGTTGAGATCTTACGTGCCGTTTTAGAGGCAAATGGACTCGATCCTAATATCTTCCAATTGATCACAGAAACTTCGCATCATGTTGCAGAAAAATTCATGCAATTGAATGGTTATATCGATGTTTTGATCCCTCGAGGTTCAGCCCGTTTGATCCAGACTGTCGTTCAAAAAGCAACAGTGCCTGTGATCGAAACAGGAGCTGGAAATTGTCATGTTTACGTTGATCAAAGTGCAGGTCTCCAGATGGCGTTAAAGATTATCGAAAATGCTAAATGTCAGCGTCCTTCAGTTTGCAATGCAGCTGAGACGTTGTTAGTCCACCAAGCTGTAGCCGAAGAATTTTTACCTAAAGTTGCTGATACCCTTGGTAAATACCATGTTGAATTGCGCGGCGATGCTAAAACGTGTGAGATCTTAGGTGATGCGAGCGTTTTAGCAGATGAACGTGACTGGGATACAGAATACAATGACTATATTTTGGCAGTACGTGTTGTCGATTCTTTGACAGATGCGATCACACATATCAACACACATAACACAAAACACTCAGAAACGATCGTGACAAATGATCAAACAAATGCGCAACGCTTTTTAAACGAAGTCGATGCAGCGTGTGTTTATCTCAATGCTTCGACGCGCTTTACCGATGGCTTTGCTTTTGGATTAGGAGCCGAGATCGGGATCTCGACCCAAAAATTACATGCGCGTGGACCAATGGGACTAGAGGCTTTAACGACGACAAAGTATGTGATCACTGGTAACGGTCAGATCAGACAATAAGAAGAAAAGCTAGGCTAAGGTCTAGCTTTTTTGGGGTATTTAGCAAAAATCTTGACGTTACTATTTTTTAAGATAGAATTAAATTGTTTGATCTAGTGTTATTTATAGAAGGTTTTGAAGTGGAATATGGCAAGTATTTAGCAACGTTATCTGAATTTGAACATCAAGTGGCAAGTCTTAGCCCAGCTAGGGCACAGATCCAAGCAGTCAAAGCGACTTTAAGTGCTTTGGCAAAGCAAGAGTTACCTAAAGCGCCGTTACCTAAATTAGGTTTTTCCACGGCTTATTTAGAGCGACATTTGTTAGATCACCCTGAATTATTTGAACTTGAACGCGTTTTAAATTTAGTGCGACAAGTTGCGATCGAAAATTTTGGGGTCTGGCATCTCTTCTCAAGTGCTTGGTGTGAGGCATTGAAACAAGAGCTTTATCCAGGAAAAACGATAGAGTTGATGGCGGGTAATGCATTATTAGCCAAGAATTTGCCAGCGACTTTTGCAGTTGATGAGCTCGATTGGAAAGGGCAAGATAATGAGCGTCCAGATCCGTGGACAAAAGTTTATCGGCTAGATGCTTTAGAAGCAGTGCAAAGATATTACACTGAAGTCAATAATTTGATCTTAGCATGGGCCCCAGAAACAACGACTAAAGATCAGCAGATCTTAGCCTTTTTACGGCAAAAAAAGTGGTCTGGACGTTTTATCGTGATCGGCGAAAAAAACGGAGCGACTAATTCAAAGCGCTTTTGGCAAGAAGCCAAACTAAATTATGTGCCTAGCTTGAATACTTTGCACCAACCGTTTGATGCAATTAAAGATAAAGTTTTTTTAGTTAAATAATAAGCAACGTAAACCTTAATTTTAGAGAATTTTTTAAACCTATCTAAATAAGGATTTGGTAAAATGAAGTTACGAGTAAGCTTGAATTTCAAGGGGGAAATACCGATGAAAATATTGATCGTTGATGATGATAAAGATATCGTTGAATTGTTGAGCATTTATGTAAAAAATGAAGGCTATGAAGTCGAAAAAGCATACAACGGTAAGGAAGCGATCACAAAGATCCATACTAATCCAGATATCGATCTGATGATCTTAGACGTGATGATGCCACAATTAGATGGAATGGCAGTTGTGCGTGAAGTGAGAAAAGATAGTCAGATCCCGATCTTGATGCTTTCAGCTAAGACAGATGATCTTGATAAGATCCAAGGCTTAGTCCAAGGGGCTGATGATTATGTCACAAAACCATTCAACCCACTTGAAGTAATGGCACGGGTCAAATCACTTTTACGTCGTTCACAACATGAAGTCAAAAATAGCGAGCCTGATCAGATCGAAGCTGGTTCATTGATAATCAAAAAAGATTCACATGAAGTCCAAACAGTCGATGGCAAAGAGATCTCTTTGACAGCCTTGGAATTTGGGATCTTGTATCTTCTAGCAAGTCATCCAAATCGCGTCTTTTCTGCCGATGAGATCTTTGAACGCGTTTGGCAACAAGAATCAGTTGTTTCAGCCAAAACTGTTATGGTCCATGTCAGTCATTTACGCGATAAGATCGAAGAGGCGACTGGAGGCGAAAAAGTCATCCAAACAGTTTGGGGCGTAGGTTACAAGATCGAAGCACGTTAATAGGATCATGATGAAATTTTCATTGACAGCGCGCGAAAAAAGTGAGCTCTTTGGTGAAGGGATCGTTACGATCATCATTTTGCTCTTGCTCAATATGTCGATCTTTATGATCATCAATCAAGAGATCTCGACTAATCCTGGTCTGCAAAATGGTATCTTTCAGATCAAGACCTCGCTTTTGCTTGGACCGACTGATCTCCAAGTTTGGAGTTGGGGTGGACTTTTTACCTTTTTGATGCTCTTAACTGATGTTTGGATCGTCTATTGGCGTTTGATGCGACGTTATCGGCAAATGCAACTACGTCACGTGATCGCAGAATTGCATTATATCGCCTCGGGGCACTTTGAACATCGGATTCCGTTCAAGTTGACAGGGCAAATGCAACGTGTCGTAGAAAGCGTCAACTCGCTAGTCGATAGTACGATCAGTGCAATGGAAGAAGAGCGTCGGATCGAACGTTCTAAAGATGAATTGATCACAAATGTCAGCCACGACATCAGGACACCTTTGACTTCGATCATTGGTTATTTAGGCCTGATCGAAAATAAGCGCTATACAAGTGAAGACGAGTTATTGCAATATACGCATACCGCTTTTTTAAAAGCTAACCAGATGAAGTCTTTAGTCGACGATCTATTTGAGTACACTAAAGTCAGACAAGAAGGAGTGACGCTTCAAGTGCGTCAACTTGACTTAGGAGCGATGCTAGAACAGATCGCAGCTAGCTATGAGTTAGAAGCAAATAAGAAAGGGATGCAGATCAAGGTCGAAATAACAGATGCACCGTTAGTAATGGAAGCTGATGCTGATAAGTTGGCACGGGTCTTCAATAATTTAGTCTCAAATGCTTTAAAGTATGGAGCTGGTGGTAAGCATATTTATTTAAAGGCCAAGCGAGTCACTTCTAAAGAATTGAAAGTCGTGATCGCAAATGATGGTGAACAGATCCCAGAAAAGTCATTGAATCAGATCTTTGACCGTTTTTATCGAGCTGAAAGCTCACGCTCACGCGAAACAGGTGGTTCAGGTTTAGGACTTGCGATCGCACAAGGGATCGTCGAATTGCACAACGGCTATATTTATGTGACTTCAGATCAAAAATTGACACAGTTTGTGATGCATTTTCCTGTAACACAGGCGATTAAGTTATTAAAAACAAAACGGACCAATCGTAAAGAAACGGCCACTGCTAACTAAAGGGCCGTTTTTTTGATTGAATTAAAATGATATTTTCGTTATTCTAATAGATGAAGTTAAGTGAGAGGATCAAACAAATGACATTTTTTAAACAACTAAAAAAGCCATTCTTGGCTTTAGTTACAGTTTTGACTGTCGTTAGTTCTTTAAGTGTGGCAAGTTTTTTTGCCCTTAAAGCTAGCGCAGCGACTTTACCTGACCAAACAGACAGTTCGTTGAATATCGATGCTAAAGCTGCGATCGCAGTTGATGCTAAAACAGGACAAGTTTTGTATGCTAAAAATGCAGAGCAGACTTTACCTGTCGCTTCGATGTCAAAACTCTTGACGGCTTACATGGTCTTACAAGCGATCGATCAAGGAAAACTCAAATGGGATCAAAAGGTCACCCCAAGTGATGCTGCTCAAGAAGTCAGCCAAGATACGACGCTTTCCAACGTACCTTTGAAAAAAGGTGAGAGCTATACAGTCAAGTCTCTTTACCAAGCAACTTTGATCTATTCAGCCAATGGAGCTGCGATGGCTTTAGCTGATGCCGTTGGCGGAACGCAAAAAAATTTCATCGATCTAGCACGTAAAGAAGCTAAGAAGATGGGAATCACAGACGCTGAGATCTATACGGCAAACGGTTTGACAAATGGTGAAGTCAAAGATGGAAAATATCCAGGGGCTTCAGATACAGCCGAAAATAAATTTTCTGCAAAAGATATGGCGATCTTATCGCAACGTTTATTAAAAGATTACCCTGAGGTCTTAGAGACAACAAAGATCAAACGGATGAACTTTAATAACGGGACTGATCAAACAGTAATGGAAAACTGGAATTGGATGTTACCTGGCTTAGCTAAAGCCTACAGTGAACTTCCAGTTGATGGTTTAAAAACGGGAACATCTGACTCAGCCGGAGCCTGTTTTGCAGCTACAGTCAATAAAGGTGGTCATCGTTTGATCACGATCGTTTTAGGGGCTAAACATGATAGTCAAGAAGATCTTTCGCGCTTTGAAGAAACACAAAAGATCATGTCATATTGCTACAATAATTACACCTACACAACTTTAACTAAAGGTATGACTTTCAAAAAGACAAATACTTTGCCAGTTTACCATGGGAAAGAGTTGACAACAAAAGTTTCTCTAGGGCAAACGACAGATGTCTGGCTAAAGAGTGGGGTCACAAAGGAGCAACTCCAAGCTAAGGCAGTTGGAGATAAGAAGTTGTACAAAAAAGATGGGCTACAAGCTCCATTGAAAAAAGGCCAGATCGTTGGTACTTTAGAAGTTACAGCTAAAGATCAAAAGCTCTACTACTTAGATGGTACGACTCATTTGAGTGCCAAAGCTCAAACGACAAGTGAAGTCAAGAAAGCAAATATCTTTGTGATCGGTTGGCGTGCTGTGACAAGTTTATTTTAACGGGTATCCGTCAACTGGTATGGATATTCCTACAAACACTTCCTACAAGAGAATTGTGGGGAGTTTTTTTTTGCAAATATATTCCCAATTTTTAAAAAGAAAAATGGAGACGTGTAAAATAATTTTATTTGAGTAAACTAACATTACAATCTCTGTTAGTATAATTATTTTTTTATAGTCAAATGTTGATTTAATATTTATGAATTACACGAAGTATGAGAAAAGGTTTGATATTATAACGATAAATTCAAATATTAAAATAAAGTTAAATTATAAAATAGAGTAAATAATGGAGATAAAGATTGCTAAAATCTGATATTGATATTGATATTGATATTGATATTGATATTGATATTGATATTGATATTGATATTGATATTGATATTGATATTGATATTGATATTGATATTGATATTGATATTGATATTGATATCTTTACATAAATTTAATGATGGTCTATTATTGTTTTAGTTAAAGTTAATAAAAATATAATTATGTGCGTAAGGCTCATAAAATTTGATCTAAGTATTACTGAACGTAATTATCTATGTTAGGGGGAATAGAGTATGCTTAGATATAATGCAAATTCGCGACTGTTTAAATATACGACTGAGGAGAAGAAACGGTATAAGTTATATAAAAGGAAGAAAGTGTGGGTCGTAGCTGGGATGTCGCTCTTTAGCACTGCTACGCTCGTACAACAAGTTTCTGCTGATGAGGCGCCACTAACAAATACGACTGCGCAAAATGATGTTGAAGATGAGACCTCTCAGTCAGATGCGGTGATAAATGCTAGTGAAGTAAGAGAAAATGCTTCATCTAGTCAAACTGTTGAATCCTCAGTGCCTGAAAAAGAACAGGTTAGTGAATCAAATGAGCAAACTGCTACGGACAAGCCCCAAACGATATCAGAGCAAACGCAAGACACTGTGGAAAGTGATGCTGTAAATAAAGTAGACCAACCTCAAGCAGGGACTATTAGTCAAGGAGAAGTTACTGCAAAGGAAACTGAAACATCCAATGGACAAGATGCTCCAAAAGACCAAGATGAGAGTGCTAAGGGGCAAGCAGAGACTGGTAGTAAGCAAGAAAGTACGCCTGCTGAAAAGGATGCTCCTGTTGAGGTGGTTAAGGATGATAAGGTAGGAGAGCAAACTCCCGATAACAAAATTCAAGCAACAGCAAAAGAAGAAAACGTAGTTGATAAAGTCAATAATGATGTGACTGAAACAAAAACAGCCACTTCAGTAGTATCTAGTGAGCAAAAACAAACCGATGAACCAGCAAAAGTTCAAGGTCAAGTAAATGGTCTACATACAAAAGCAAATATTGACTTTTTAGAGCGTGAAAAAGATCTAACGCCTTTGAAAAGAACAGCACGTTCAGTCGCAACAAATAAATTAGAAACTTCGTTATTAGCAACTACTGCAAGTGTAGAACCTAAAGTAGCAGATGTGACTGATGGTAGATCAGTTGGTTTGACCTCTTTAACAAAAGGAGATAACTATGGAACTTTGTCTGCCCCTAAAGTATTAGAAGATGGCTCCAAAGAATATACGTATACTACTTCTCGACTTTCAAATGGTGGAAAACTCGGTATGACAATATCATATACAGGTAAAAAAGGTGACAAGTTCAGTATGCTCATTACGCCTAAGAGGCCCAACGACTCTGGTGACCTACCTCAAAGTGTGCCGTGGTTCTCAACACCGACCGGATCTCCTGAAAGAAAAAAAGTTGGTGATGGCGTACTTTTTACTTGGACGATTTCTGATGTTCCTGATAATGTTACTGTCACTAGAACGCAGACGATGCCAGCATTTGACTTTTTTAATGAACCATTTAGCCAAGCTAGTCAGTCGAACAAGCCGTACAGAAATGATGCAATTCCTCATATACTTGTAAATGGGGCATATCAGGAAATCAAATTTTTCATCAATGGGGTTGAAGCGCCTAGCAATACTACAAATAGAGTAGTATTGGAAAAAAAGACGAGTGTGTCAGATTGTTTTGTGGAACCATATGATAATGCTAACAAAAATGAGCGTACGACTGATGAAAACTATATTTATATCGTTCATTTAGACTATGGCGAGGGTACTGCACTTCAAGGATTTTTAAAGTTGAATATTCCTGTTCCAGAGCATTTTCTTTTGGACCAACAAGCAACAGACAAACTAATTAAAGACACACCGATTAGAGGGATGTACTTGAATGGTGTACTTAAGATATCCCAACCAAATGGAGAGGGAACAGCAATAGTTGTGGAATCACAGAAACTCCCTATTTTTTTAAATAATGATTATTCTAATGAAAGGGTCATACCTTTTGTTGGACGTTACACAGATATTCAGACGACCGGTTCTAGTGAAAAGCCTTCGGGTTGGTATGACTTGGGTGATGGCGAAAAACATTATTTTGGAAAAATAAATATTGATACTAATGAAAGTCTAGATGCTACTTTAGCGCTAAAAGATGGCGAGTCATTTAACGAAACAGTGATATCAAGGGATGACACAACAACCGCCAGTGGAGTTATTGTTCCAGCCGCACGTGAGAATTTTAACCTTCGTGTATTGTATAGTACAGATAATCAGGTAGTAACTGTGCCTGCGTCGGTTGGCTCAACGTATGATAGTGTTAAGTCACCTAATGTAACTATTATTCCGGGAACTATTCAGCGAAATTTGCCAACCTCGAAGGAGGGTTTTCCTGCAGCTCCAGTACTTTATGCAGTTGGTTTACAAGCAAATGGCTTAACTAGTTTTACGCCTACGTATCATTTTGATTTTCCATCTGAGATAACGAGTACTGGAATAGTCATGCCACTAGATAATGTAAGTGGCGACTATGCAGATTTTGGATCATATAATCCAGCACAAACTGGATATACTGTTGTTGTTACTGGAAAAGTTACTGAAGGCGGAGAAGAGGTCACTCATAAAATCACCCAACGCTTACAAGCAGGTGAAAGCTATAATCCAATTACTGGACTTATAGACCATTTTGGAAAATTTAGTAATGGCGAGAAGTTGCCTGAAGGTGTGAAAATTTCAGGTTATGATGTCACCCCAGATGTTCCTTATTACGCTAATGCTATTCAGGCATCTAATAACTATGGTGGTCTGAATGATGTCCTAACAGGGTACGTTAGTGTATTGGGATACTTGAATACTGATGCCCAAGATGGAAAAGAGTATATTTCAAATATAAGCGTTGAAAGTGAACATAAGAAAGTTTCTGTGAAAATGGTAATCAAAAAAGCAGTTGAAAGAAAGCTTAATATTTCTGCGAACGGATTACCTGTGTCAGGTGGATATGGAAATAATCAAAGTGTTGTTAGTCCGGATGGTGAATTGAAAATTTCGCTTAATTCGGATGGTAGTAAAAGCGTTGCGAACGATAGGACCAACCTTGATGCTGGTGGCATATTGGAAGGAAAAGCCAATAACACTCCAACTGATGGACCAGGAGGAAGATGGCCTGTACAATATAGCACAGTTAAAGAACCAATTGTATATTTAACTATTCCTGATCAAACGGACATAGTGAAGTACTCTGGATTATCTACGATTTATAAATTTTCTGGTGAAGGTTCGGATAACATACCGAGGCCAAAAGTGTCTAGAAAACATAATACTAATGGTCAAAGTGTTATTGTGCTTGACTGGACTGGGACAGGGTACGAGATGCAGCCAGATACTGGAATAAACTTTATTTTGAAAGTTCGTGCCGATGCAGTAAATAGCTTTGATACTGCTAAGACGCTTGAAACACTGTATGCCTATGAAGATAAAGCAAATAATAAGACTTTGGATCTATATACTGCAGCACAACTACAAGCAATGGGCGTGTCAACTGCAGGTTTACGTGCCTATGCTCCTAATGTTAATGCTGACAGTAATACTAGTTGGATTCAAGTCGGTGGAGATTTTAGTAATTCTAATTTAGCTAACGCGCAGAAAACGAAAATTGAGTTTGATGATGGCACAAGTGCGGATACTCTAATGGTAGCACCTGGAAATAATCTAAGTTATATGCGGATCATTGCGCCTGTTGAAGTTAAGCCTGTGCCAATGATCAAAGGGACTGCTGATGTTGGTTTATCTTCTAGTGGTTTGAACTATCCGACCCAAGATTATATTGACGTTAATGGGAAGAAGACGGGGCTCCAGACACTACAATTAAGTATAGTCAACAATACGTCTGATCCGTTAAAAGGCGTTATTTCAGTTATGAATCTGCCACAAGCTGGAGTGGCTGATGGCAATAATCCTGATGCGACCCAAGATTTTACGCTAAATATTAGTGGATCTGGGTCACTAACGGTTGACCCAACTAATAACTATGCTAATGATGCACATACAGTGTATTATTCGACGCAGTTAGCTACACTGAGTGCAGATGGAACGACTTTGACTTTTGAGGATGGTTCAACATGGTCTCGTGGTCAGGCCCTCCCAAGTCAATTAAAGACTGTCGACCAGGTAACTGATTGGTCAACGATCAAATCGTTGGTATTATATGTGCCATCGTTAAGTGAAAGTAACAAGGTCGTTTACCAATTTAACGCATATTCACCAACAAGTGAGCATAATATGTCGAAGAAAGTTACTTTACGACAAGTCATGGGTTATGAAAATCAGCTCTCTTTAATCCCAGGGACAGTTACTGATACTTATGCGACTTATGCTACTTTGAAGATCGTTGATCAAGATGGAAATCAGATCAATGGTTACAAAGAAGTACAAGGTAAAGCTGCTTTAGATCCAAGCACTGGCGAGTATGTCATTGAAAATGGTGATCTTTTTGGTGAAGCGGGGAAAGCTTTAGTGCTTGATCCTCCTGAAACTATTACTGGATATAAATTCACACGAAACACATTCTCACCAAGTACTCTTTTACAAGCAGATGGTTCTACTGTGGTGACAAGGGTCTATCAAGTCGATAAGGCTCGTTTGCTTGAAGGCTCGCTTAGTGGGACTGAGTTGGCGACTGCGACTGGTGATCCTCAAGCAAATACTGGAAGTAACTTCCAAGAAGATCCTACAGGGGTCAGCACTATCAGCTTTGGTGTAACGGATGCACAATTAGCTCGTAAAGGATATCACTATACGATCACAGTAGTCGATCGTACGGGTAAACTACTGACAGATAAAGATGGACGCAGTGAATATGATACTTTAGCAGAAGCTTTAGCAGCTCAAGGAACATTTGATAGTACCAGTGATATCTCTGGTGCCACGCAAAACTTTATCGTTAATTATGTTGGTGATTTCCAAAAGGCTGTGATCATCAGTAAAAACGATCCTGCAAAAGAGCTCCCGACAACGGTAGCTGAGGCAGAAAATACCACTCCGTTCTATAATGACGGGGTATCTGGAGGAACGATGTTCTATAGTGCCGATGGAACGCCTGTTCTTTCAGATGCAACTACGTTAGCAAATGGATCTTTGGCGTTTAGACGTCAAAATTACCGCTATACAGTTATTGCGCCAGACGGAAAAGAATATAGCAGTTTAGATGCGGCTTTGGCAGCTAAATTGACTTTTGATAACACTGAAAATGATGGTAATACTGACAAAGATATTCAAGTGTATGAGATCAAATATGTTGAAGATCTCCAAACTCTGCGTGTGACTGTTATCGATGATCAAGGCACCAAAACTGATGCAGGATATACACCAGTTACGTTAGTAGACAAGCAAGAGCTTGGAAGTGGTTTATCAAATTCAGAAGTCAGTGCTTCGACTAAGAGTGATTATGAAAATATTATCGAACGTTATAAAGCTGCTGGGTATGTTGTAGTCAGCCAAGATCCAGTGCCTGATAACTATGATAATGATCCAACAGTCGATCAAACATTAGTGGTCCATTTACGGCATGATACAGAGGATAAGGCAGGATCTTCAGTAACATTAACAGAAAAGATCAATTATTTATATGCTAGTGGGATCCATAAAGGTGACGTTGCAGCGCCAATGTACACTTCGCAACCAATAACGTTTACTTCTGTCGATACGATCGATAAAGTAACTAAGGAAGTTATCAATACAGTTTGGAGCAGTCCACAAACATTTGTTGAAGTCCAAAGTCCGACTGTCTCAGGCTATACACCAGACAAAGCAAAGATCGAAAGTATCAATGTAACGCATGAAACGCCAGAAAGTGATCTGAGTTTTACCGTTTACTATGCTCCTGAGCAACAAGTGCTCAATTATCAAGTGATAGATGATACTGAAAACAAAGATCTTGTTCCAGAAACGTTGCTTGGGACAGGTGAATCAGAATCAGATGTTCCGTTAAGTATCTATCAACGCTACCAAAAGATCGCAGATGATTATAAAAAACAGGGATATATTATTGAAAGTATGTCTGAGATCCCAGATAAATATGATTCAGATTCATCTGTAGATCAGTTGGTGGTGATTCACCTTAGCCATGGTCGTTTAGAAGAAAACGGCGAGACGAAGACGATCAAACAAACGATCAGATATGTCTATGGCAATGGACCAAAACAAGGTGAAGAAGCTGCCAGAACGTATACAAAAGACTACGTCTTCACCTCAAGAAATACGTTAGATGCAGTAACGAAAGCAGTGCTTACTACTGTTTGGAGCGAGCCACAAACAACACTAGAAGTGACGAGCCCAACAATTGCAGGTTATGTCGCTGATAAGACAAGTGTTGGTAGTCAAACATTGACGCATGAATCGACAGACTTAAATGATGTCGTAATGTATACTGCTGGGACTCAAACAGTAAAAGTGCACTATGTGGACGTTTACGGAGTCGAAAAAGGTACAGGCTATACCCCAACGTCAGGGACTGAATTGACAGCTCAACTGCAAACATTGACAGGTGAAGCAGACCAAAGTTACACCAATACGTTGTGGAACTATGCTCAAGCTGGTTATGAGCTCGTAGAAGCACAGCCAGAAGCAAGTACTGGAACTTTTGATGCTGATCCAAGTGTCGATCAAAACTACTATGTCTACTTGACGCATACGTTAAGAGACGTAGAAGGCACACCAGTGAACGTTACAAGAGTAGTCAACTACGTTTTTACAGTAACGGACCAAAAGCAGGTCAAAGAGCAGCTGATAGCGTAACTGAGACGAAGACGTTTGTGCCAACTTATAAAGTAGATCAAGTGACTAAACAAAATGTTGGCGATCCGGTCTGGAATCCAGCTACAGATACGTTTGTGGCAGTGACAAGTCCAACGATCGCTGGCTATACAGCTGATAAAGCTGTGGTCGAAGCAGAGACGATCACTTCGGCTAGTCAAAACAGCGAAGTGACAGTCTACTACAACGCAAATGAACAAGTGTTGACGTATACAGTGATCGATGATGGTGATAATGGTAAGATCTTAGAAAACAAAGTGAGATTAGCAGTGGGCGCAAGCTCAAGTGTGATCGGCGCAAGTGTTCTCCAAGATTACCAACGGATCATCAATGGTTACGTTGATAAGGGCTATGTGTTAGTGAGTCAAGATAGCTTACCAGCAACATTTGATGACAATGATGATGTTAATCAAAATGTAGTGATCCATTTAAATCATGGTCGTTTAGAAGAAAACGGCGAGACAAAGACGATCAAACAAACGATCAGATATGTTTATGGCAATGGACCAAAACAAGGTGAAGAGGCAGCCAGAACGTATACAAAAGACTACGTCTTCACCTCAAGAAATACGTTAGATGCAGTAACGAAGGCAGTGCTTACTACTGTTTGGAGTGATCCACAAACAACATTAGAAGTAACGAGCCCAACAGTTGCCGGCTATGTCGCTGATAAGACAAGTGTTGGCAGTCAAACATTGACGCATGAATCGACAGACTTAAATGAAGTCGTAACTTATACTGCTGGGACTCAAACAGTAAAAGTGCACTATGTGGACGTTTACGGAGTCGAAAAAGGCACAGGTTACACCCCGACCTCAGGGACTGAGTTGACAGCTCAACTGCAAACATTGACAGGTGAAGCAGACCAAAGTTACACCAATACGTTGTGGAACTATGTCCAAGCTGGTTATGAGCTCGTAGAAGCACAGCCAGAAGCAAGTGCTGGGACTTTTGATACTGATCCAAGTGTCGATCAAAACTACTATGTCTACTTGACGCATACGCTAAGAGACGTAGAAGGTACGCCAGTGAACGTCACAAGAGTAGTCAACTACGTTTACAGTAACGGACCAAAAGCAGGTCAAAGAGCAGCTGATAGCGTAACCGAGACGAAGACGTTTGTGCCGACCTATAAAGTAGATCAAGTGACAAAACAAAATGTTGGTGATCCAGTCTGGAATCCAGCCACAGATACGTTTGTGGCGGTGACAAGCCCAACGATCGCTGGTTATACAGCTGATAAAGCTGTGGTCGAAGCTCAAACAGTCACCTCAGCTAGTCAAAACAGTGAAGTGACAGTCTACTACAACGCAAATCAACAAGTATTGACGTATACAGTGATCGATGATGGTGATAATGGTAGAGTCTTAGAAAACGAAGTGAGATTGGCAGTTGGAGCCAGCTCAAGTGTAATCGGCGCAAGTGTTCTCCAAGATTACCAACGGATCATTAATGGTTATGTTGATCAAGGCTATGTTTTAGTGAGTCAAGATAGCTTACCAGCAACATTTGATGACAATGATAATGTTGATCAAAATGTAGTGATCCATTTAAACCATGGTCGTTTAGAAGAAAATGGCGAGACGAAGACGATCAAACAAACGATCAGATATGTCTATGGCAATGGACCAAAACAAGGTGAAGAAGCAGCTAGAACGTATACAAAAGACTACGTCTTCACCTCAAGAAATAAGTTAGATGCAGTAACCAAGGCTGTTATTGATACTATCTGGAGCGATCCACAAACAACACCAGAAGTAACGAGCCCAACAATTGCAGGCTATGTCGCTGATAAAGCAAACGTTGGCAGTCAAACATTGACGCATGAATCGACTGACTTAAATGATGTCGTAACGTATACTGCTGGGACTCAAACAGTAAAAGTGCACTATGTGGACGTTTACGGAGTCGAAAAAGGTACAGGTTACACACCAACGTCAGGGACTGAGTTGACAGCTCAACTACAAACATTGACGGGTGAAGCAGACCAAAGTTACACCAATACGTTGTGGAACTATGCCCAAGCTGGTTATGAGCTCGTAGAAGCACAGCCAGAAGCAAGTGCTGGGACTTTTGATACTGATCCAAGTGTCGATCAAAACTACTATGTCTACTTGACGCATACGTTAAGAGACATAGAAGGTACACCAGTGAACGTCACAAGAGTAGTCAACTATGTTTATGGTAACGGACCAAAAACAGGTCAAAGAGCAGCTGATAGCGTAACTGAGACAAAGACGTTTGTGCCGACCTATAAAGTAGATCAAGTGACAAAACAAAATGTTGGCGATCCGATCTGGAATCCAGCCACAGATACGTTTGTGGCGGTGACAAGTCCAACGATCGCTGGTTATACAGCTGATAAAGCTGTAGTCGAAGCTCAAACAGTCACCTCAGCTAGTCAAAATAGCGAAGTGACAGTTTACTACAACGCAAATCAACAAGTATTGACGTATACAGTGATCGATGATGGTGATAATGGTAGAGTCTTAGAAAACGAAGTGAGATTGGCAGTTGGAGCCAGCTCAAGTGTAATCGGCGCAAGTGTTCTCCAAGATTACCAACGGATCATTAATGGTTATGTTGATCAAGGCTATGTTTTAGTGAGTCAAGATAACTTACCAGCAACATTTGATGACAATGATGATGTTGATCAAAATGTAGTGATCCATTTAAACCATGGTCGTTTAGAAGAAAACGGCGCGACGAAGACGATCAAACAAACGATCAGATATGTCTATGGCAATGGACCAAAACAAGGTGAAGAAGCAGCCAGAACGTATACAAAAGACTACGTCTTCACCTCAAGAAATACGTTAGATGCAGTAACCAAGGCTGTTATTGATACTATCTGGAGCGATCCACAAACAACACCAGAAGTAACGAGCCCAACAATTGCAGGCTATGTCGCTGATAAGACAAACGTTGGCAGTCAAACATTGACGCATGAATCGACTGACTTAAATGATGTCGTAACGTATACTGCTGGGACTCAAACAGTAAAAGTGCACTATGTGGACGTTTACGGAGTCGAAAAAGGTACAGGTTACACACCAACGTCAGGGACTGAGTTGACAGCTCAACTACAAACATTGACGGGTGAAGCAGACCAAAGTTACACCAATACGTTGTGGAACTATGCCCAAGCTGGTTATGAGCTCGTAGAAGCACAGCCAGAAGCAAGTGCTGGGACTTTTGATACTGATCCAAGTGTCGATCAAAACTACTATGTCTACTTGACGCATACGTTAAGAGACATAGAAGGTACACCAGTGAACGTCACAAGAGTAGTCAACTATGTTTATGGTAACGGACCAAAAACAGGTCAAAGAGCAGCTGATAGCGTAACTGAGACAAAGACGTTTGTGCCGACCTATAAAGTAGATCAAGTGACAAAACAAAATGTTGGCGATCCGATCTGGAATCCAGCCACAGATACGTTTGTGGCGGTGACAAGTCCAACGATCGCTGGTTATACAGCTGATAAAGCTGTAGTCGAAGCTCAAACAGTCACCTCAGCTAGTCAAAATAGCGAAGTGACAGTTTACTACAACGCAAATCAACAAGTATTGACGTATACAGTGATCGATGATGGTGATAATGGTAGAGTCTTAGAAAACGAAGTGAGATTGGCAGTTGGAGCCAGCTCAAGTGTAATCGGCGCAAGTGTTCTCCAAGATTACCAACGGATCATTAATGGTTATGTTGATCAAGGCTATGTTTTAGTGAGTCAAGATAACTTACCAGCAACATTTGATGACAATGATGATGTTGATCAAAATGTAGTGATCCATTTAAACCATGGTCGTTTAGAAGAAAACGGCGCGACGAAGACGATCAAACAAACGATCAGATATGTCTATGGCAATGGACCAAAACAAGGTGAAGAAGCAGCCAGAACGTATACAAAAGACTACGTCTTCACCTCAAGAAATACGTTAGATGCAGTAACGAAAGCAGTGCTGACTACTGTTTGGAGCAAGCCACAAACAACACTAGAAGTAACGAGCCCAACAATTGCCGGCTATGTCGCTGATAAGACAAATGTTGGTAGTCAAAGTTTGACGCATGAATCGACTGACTTAAATGATGTCGTAACGTATACTGCTGGGATTCAAACAGTAAAAGTGCACTATGTGGACGTTTACGGAGTCGAAAAAGGTACAGGTTATACGCCGACCTCAGGGACTGAATTGACAGCCCAACTACAAACATTGACAGGTGAAGCAGACCAAAGTTACACCAATACGTTGTGGAATTACGGACAAGCTGGTTATGAGCTCGTAGAAGCACAGCCAGAAGCAAGCGCTGGGACTTTTGATACTGATCCAAGTGTCGATCAAAACTACTATGTCTACTTGACGCATACGTTAAGAGACGTAGAAGGTACACCAGTAAACGTCACAAGAGTAGTCAACTATGTTTATGGTAACGGACCAAAAGCAGGTCAAAGAGCAGCTGATAGCGTAACCGAGACAAAGACGTTTGTGCCGACCTATAAAGTAGATCAAGTGACAAAACAAAATGTTGGTGATCCTATCTGGAATCCAGCCACAGATACGTTTGTGGCGGTAACAAGTCCAACGATCGCTGGTTATACAGCTGATAAAGCTGTGGTCGAAGCCCAAACCGTCACCTCAGCTAGTCAAAACAGTGAAGTGACAGTCTACTACAGCGCAAATGAACAAGTATTGACGTATACAGTGATCGATGATGGTGATAATGGTAGAGTCTTAGAAAACGAAGTGAGATTAGCCGTTGGTGACAGTTCAAGTGTGATCGGCGCAGGTGTTCTCCAAGATTACCAACAGATCATCCATGGTTACGTTGACAAGGGCTATGTGTTAGTGAGTCAAGATAGATTACCAGCAACATTTGATGACAATGATGATGTTGATCAAAATGTAGTGATCCATCTGAAACACGGAGAAAAACCAGTTGGACCAAATGATCCACATGAACCGGAAACTCCAGTGAACCCTAACGATCCAGATCCAAATGGACCAAAATGGCCTACAAAGGATCGATACAGTAAGGAATACACCGCTACGATCACATACGTTGATGAACAAGGCAATAAAGTTGCTGATGATAATGTGCAAACATCCACATGGACGCGAACATTGATCATTGACACAGTGACAGGTGAAGTCAAGAACCCTAATGAAACGTGGACAGCTGACAAGTCACAATATGATGCAGTCAAATCTCCAGTTATTGAAGGGTACTATGCTGATAAAGCAGTCGTAAACGCTAAAGACACAGTGCAAGAAAACTTGAGTGAACAAGTCGTTTACCGTCCATTAGGCAAGATCGTTCCGGTAGATCCAGATGGTAATCCGATCCCAGATGTGCCAAATCCAAAATATCCAAATGATCCGACTGATCCAAGTAAGACGACCCCAGATCAACCAGTACCAAATATTCCAGGAATGACGCCAGAAGTACCGACGATCACTCCAGAAGATCCAGGGAAAGATACAAAAGTCGTTTACAACTATGATGACCAAAAAGCAACGATCAATTATATCGATGAAACGACAGGACAACAGTTAGGTTCAGATAGTGTTACAGGTAGAAATAACGCCAAGATCGAATATACGACGGTGGGCAAGATCAGTGAGTTGACAAATAAAGGGTACGTGTTAGTAAGTGATGGTTTCCCAACAGATGCGACCTTTGATAATGATAAGAATGTCGATCAGATCTTTGAAGTTATCTTGAAACACGGAGAAAAGCCAGTTGGACCAAATGATCCACACGAACCAGAAACTCCAGTGAACCCTAACGATCCAGATCCAAACGGACCAAAATGGCCAGCTAAAGATCAATACCGCAAAGACTACACATCAACGATCACTTATGTTGATGAACAAGGCAACAAAGTTGCTGATGACAATGTGCAAACATCCACATGGACGCGGACGTTATTCATCGATACGGTAACAGGAGAAGTCAAGAACCCTAACGAAGCGTGGACGGCTGACAAGTCACAATATGATGCAGTCAAATCTCCAGTTGTTGAAGGGTACTATGTTGATAAAGCAGTCGTAAACGCTAAAGACACAGTGCAAGAAAACTTGACTGAACAAGTCGTTTACCGCCCATTAGGCAAGATCGTTCCGGTAGATCCAGATGGTAATCCGATCCCAGATGTACCAAATCCACAGTATCCAAATGATCCGACTGATCCAAGTAAGACGACCCCAGATCAACCAGTACCAAATATTCCAGGAATGACGCCAGAAGTACCGACGATCACTCCAGAAGATCCAGGGAAAGATACAAAAGTCGTTTACAACTATGATGATCAAAAAGCAACGATCAATTATATCGATGAAACGACAGGACAACAGTTAGGTTCAGATAGTGTTACAGGTAGAAATAACGCCAAGATCGAATATACGACGGTGGGCAAGATCAAAGAGTTGACAAATAAAGGGTACGTGTTAGTGAATGATGGTTTCCCAACAGATGCGATCTTTGATAATGATAAGAATGTGGATCAGATCTTTGAAGTTATCTTGAAACATGGTCGTTTAGAAGAAAATGGTGAAACAAAGACGATCAAACAAACTATTAATTATGTCTATGGCAATGGTCCTCTGAAGGGTGGGCAAGTCGCACAGACATATGAAAAAGACTACGTCTTTACTTCAAGAAATACGTTGGATGCAGTAACCAAAGAGGTTTTGGCTACAACATGGAGTCCAGCGCAAATGACAGAAGCGGTTGCAAGTCCAACAGTTGCAGGATATGTGGCAGATAAAGCGACAGTTGGTGCAACTCAGCTCAACCATAATAGCGCAAACTTAAAAGATACGATCAACTACTATGTTGGGGAGCAACTGGTGACGATCCATTATATTGACGTTAACGGTGCAAAGACCAAAAATACTGGATATACTCCAAGTGATGGAAAAGAGATCACAGACTTTATCCAACACTTAAGTGGTGAAGCCGGAACAAAATATAGTAATAGGCTTCAAGACTACGGTGCAAAAGGTTATGAATTAGTTTATGCACAGCCTGAGGCTAGTGAGGGAATGTTTGATGAAGATACGAACAAACAGCAAGACTACTATGTTTATCTAGAACATGGAACAAAAACAGTTACAGATATCCCAGTAACTGTTACTGATACGATCAACTATGTTTACGGTAATGGTCCTCATAAAGGCGAGCCAGCGTTTCCACCTAGTGTGGTAGAAAAAGTCTTTACGCCGACATATGTGATCGATAAGGTGACAGGTGAGACGATCGAAATTGTATGGAATGGTGATGGGACGATAGATCCAAGTGTTGTTCCAGCTATAGATGGATATACGCCAGATAAACTAGTAGTGGCTGGAAGAGTATTGACACCAGATATGAAGAATCAAAGTCAAACGGTATACTATTACACTGCAGGTGAACCAAATGTCACAGAGCCAGCCAAGCCAAACTCCGTAACACCGACATCTGTTGGAGAGGGGAAAGAAAGTGACCAGAAAGTTCAGGTAAACCAAAGACAAGCATCATCAGAAGGTTCAAATCAAGTTTTGGATCAAAACCAGATCGTGAATCGAGAAGTTGTAGGTGAATTACCACAAACTGGTGATGAAAACGATGAAGAGTCAATGTTACTAGGACTAGGATTGTTGAGTGGAGCAGCCTTGTTAGGCGCCACAGAACTAGGTCAAAGAGAACGAAGAAAAAGAAACAAGTAGTGGATTAAACAGTTAAATAGGATATCTTAAGGAAGTAATACCACAATTTGCTTCTATGAGAGAAAAGTACCTTAGAGGAATTGATTTCTGAGGTACTTTTCTTTTTTTTTGAGGGTATAGGCAGGCTAAGTCGCAGATGTATTTATAAATAAAACAGGGCAAGTGACATTTTTAGAATATAAGCAAATATGGAGTGTGTATATGCCAATAATAAAATCAAAAGAAATGTTTAAAAGACTGGAAACTTCTGTTGAAACACTATAAAAATGGAAGAATAACGAGATTTAAGGAGCATGTCAGATACCTATATAGCTGTTTTTTGAGGATATACAAAAAAGTCACCAGAGAACGTACGCTGATGACTCAGTCTGCCAGTCTTACAGTAGATTTTCTTCGATTATCTGTACAGCCATAGGTGCTAAGATAAACAATTGCTGTATTTCATTATGTTTTATGACCTTACTGTAGTGATCGACTAATATTCTTTTACTCGGTGGAATAATAACTTCATGTCCTAATAAATCCAATACATCCGAATCGTAGATATTAAGGTAACCTCTATGTCGATCACTCTCATACATCGAATATACTATTGTTTTTTTTCTACCTTTAAGGTTTAAAATATAATTCTTGTATTGTAACTGTTTATGATGTTTCTTCCAATGAACTTTCTTAAAAACTTTTTTTTCTGCGAATTCTCTTTGTCTACTTTCGAGGAATTCACCAGTTAAAATGGCGATAAAAAATAATGTCAATAAAGGTATTATCCAAGCAGAATTATTATAAAGCCATTCTAGGTGCAATGCTTTTTCAAATAAATTTCCCATCAGCATTAAAAAAGCAAAAAAGTACAGTATAAAATGTTCCTTGATACTCAATTTTAAAATACTTATTATAGCTTTTATATTCAGCATTTTATCTCCCCCTAAACATAATTATAACAAGATTTGAATATAATTATAAAGTTAATTTTGGGTGAATTGTTAGTTATGGACATAGGATCCTACTGTGTTTGAATAACATGTATTCTTCAGTGCTAGGGTATTTTGCCAAGTTACATAGAGACCGATACAAGAACTTGTAGATGATTTGGTAAGTATTATTCATGTGTTTTCTTGCCGTTTAGTTTAAGGAAATATAGGGGCAAGATAGGATGATCTATATGATTATCGATGTTTTTGTCGGAATCAAGATTTAGCTTTATAGAATGATATTTACGATAGCTCGTTGATTTTAGAAGATACGAAAGCTCGACTTAGTGAGCGTAAAGTCTGTGATGAATCAATAGCCAATAAAGAAAATTGGCAATACTTGTTATCTGTTTGCTATTTACAATTAGCGATTTTTGATCTAGGTAAGGCTTTGAAGCAGATTTAGTTAAGAGTGTTAATGGGGGAACTACGCTTAGAGAGGTCTCTGGGAATCAAAACTTGATATGATATTATATTTAAAATTGTTAAGAACTTAGAAGATAAATTAAGAGTTGTTTTAATTTACTTTTTGAGTCGAGATGAAAAGGCAGGTAAGAACTTAGCTGTTGACGCCAATGTAGGACATCTAAACTACACAGACGGTAAGATCAATACTTTGCCAGATAATTTGAAATGACTCTATGAACGTATTAAGCATTATCAAAGAAATTTGGCTAAAAAACGGGTTGTGATGGTAAAAAATCTACTAAAACAAATAATTACGTTAAGACGAGACCAAAGTTACAGCGGGATAATCGTAAAGTGGCTGGTATAACGTGACATTATTCAAAAGTTTACTACTAAGTTAGTAATTAACTACAATCAGATCGCGATAGAAGATCTAGCCAAGAAAAACAGATGATACATGTTGTTTCTAAAGAGCTACAACGTTCATTATTCGACCACTTTAGACAAGTATTAGTGAAAAAGTAATCTATAAATACTGGCTTAGCACGCAGTGTTGTCCTAAGTTGGACTTCATTAAGTCTGGTGAAGATAAAGTTGGCCTTGATGGTATAAGCATAATGAATATATTTGTTATGAATGTGGTGTAGCTATGGACAGAGATGAAAATGCGGTAGCTGATCTTTTGATCTTATCAAATTAGAAAATATAACAAGGTGGGCCATACTCTAAAGTTACCGGCGCTAGTCAATGTCATTACCTCAAGTTAGGATATAGGAACCTGGGTAATAAATAAAATTAGGAAAGGCAAAGCTATATTTCTTTTTAAGATATAATCATTTGATATACTTGCTTACATCTTGTATAGAAGAGTATGCTTATGCAAATTTGTAAGTGTTTTAGGTGAGTTTGGTCTAGAAAGAATATGTTACAATGAAAAGTAACGCTAAAAGAATTTGGGGATTTATAAAAGTGAAAAATAGAAGGATAAGTTTATTTTCAGCTACGATGCTTGCGATCAGCTCGTTGATCGGCTCGGGATGGCTTTTTGGTTCAAGTGAAGCTGCCGCTGTTGCAGGACCAGCCGCGGTGATCTCATGGGTGATCGGGGCTTTTGTGATCGGGATCATCGCATTCAACTATATCGAACTAGGTGTGATGCTTCCTGAAAGCGGGGGGATGAGTCGTTACCCCCAGTATAGCCACGGACCATTGGTTGGGTTTATCGCTTCGTGGGCCAACTGGCTCTCACTAGTAGCTTTGATCCCGATCGAAGCGGTAGCAGCAGTCCAATATATGAGCACTTGGCCGTGGTCATGGGCTAATTGGACGAGCAACTTTATGCGCCAAGGTCAGTTGACTTTAGCGGGACTAGGGATCGTCTTTTTATTTATGGTCGTTTTTACGTTGATCAACTTTTGGTCAGTCAGTGTGCTGACACGCTTTACTAATCTGATCTCAGTCTTTAAGATCTTAGTACCGTTACTTACGATCACTTTATTGATGTATTCTGGGTTTCATAGTGAAAATTTTGGACACTCACTAGCGACTTTTATGCCAAATGGAACAAGTCCGATCTTTGAAGCAACGACTGTTTCGGGGATCATCTTGTCATATAATGCTTTTCAAACAGTGATCAATATCGGGGGTGAGATCAAAGATCCACAGAAAAATATTTTTTGGGCGATCACGATCTCATTGACAGTTGCAACGGTGATCTATATTGCTTTACAAGTCGCTTTTATTGGAGCCGTTGAACCAGCACAGTTAGCTAAAGCTGGTTGGAGTGGACTAAAATTTGCCTCGCCATTTGCAGATATTGCGATCTTACTTGGGCTCCATTGGTTATCGATCTTACTTTATTTAGATGCCTTCATTTCACCGTTTGGCACAGGTGTTTCTTTTGCAGCAACGTCAGGACGGACGTTAGCGGCGATGACGCGCAACCGCCGGATCCCGCAGTGGTTAAGTGAAGTCGATAGCACATATGGTAATCCACGTTTGGCTTATTTGGCTAATTTATTTGTGGGGACACTTTTAGTCTTAGTCTTTCGTGATTGGAGTTTGCTAGCAAGTGTGATGGGTGTGGCAACTTTAGTAGCGTATGCGACAGGACCAGTCACAGTGATCTCACTGAGAAAGCTCCGACCAAACTATACCCGTCCAGTGCAGTCAAAATGGATGCCACTAGTTGCACCAGTGACGTTTGTGATCGCGAGTTTAGCGATCTATTGGGCGATGTGGCCGACGACTGTTCAAGTGATCGGAGCGATCGCACTTGGGTTACCGCTTTATATTTACTATGAATTAAAGAACAAGCAAACTTCTTTAAAAGAGCAACTAAAAAGTGGTGGTTGGTTTTTATGCTATCTTGTCTTTCTATCAGTGATGTCGTATGCTGGTAGTCGTGGTTTTCATGGGAATGATTTTTTCAAATATCCGTATGATTTCTTGACGATCATTATCGTAAGTTTATTTTTCTACTGGTGGGGGCTAAAAAGCAGGTTGCTGATCAACCCAGATCTAGAGGAAGCTGATCGTCTGAATGAAAAGGTAAAACTTTCTTAGTGTAGGATGCGGTAGTAAATAAAATTAGGAAAGGAAAAACTGTAATTTTTTCTGATTATGTGGCGCTTAGCATTTGATCTACATAGTTTCGATATTTTATTTAGCGGGGCTTTTTGTTTGGTAGAATCAAAAAAAACACTCTCGATCTCGCATCGAGAGTGAAAACATAATACGAGTTGGCTTTATAGACCTTGAAAACTACAAAGCGACCTCGAGCAAAGAAGAGTTTAACTGAGCCACCACGCTAGTTAGCTCTTAATATAAATTTAACATATAGCTCAGAGAAAGTATATCTTTTAACTTGTTTTTGGAAACTAACCCTCTCAGAAAGTTATAATTCTGTGGGCACCACATCTGAGCACTTTAACCAACTCCACTATGCTTTATAATAAATCTTGGGAAATTACATTCTAAATTTAAGTAATTGTTTTGAACCTTAGTTAATCCCAATGAGTAGAAGTAAACATTCGGCCTAGTAATTATTTGCCTCTACACAATGGAAATATTTTCTATGTTCGCTTAAGATTGACGAGGAATTTTGTTGTTAAGGTGTTATTCTCAAATATATAAGCAAAATGCCCCCGTTTATCGAGGGCACACAGCGGAATTGATAGTCTAAGCTCTACAGAAGCAACTATAAAAACTGTAGGTGAGCATTAGACATGAAAGGTGAGATGATCAAAGCACCTTTCAGTTATAAATTCTATAATAAATTTAATTAAAAATCAATCTTTTTAATAATAATCTTAAAAATATAAAAAGAAAACTTTGAATTAATCATTTGGTTCGGAGCGAACGAAGAAATCACCTTGTTGTAAAATGCGAGGTAGATATTATGGCGATGTTAGAACCAAAAGAAGTGGCTATGTTTAGCTGCTACTGTTCTGATTTTACAGTGTTGGGAGTAGTTTAACTGTTGCCAAAACATATTAAAAGATGTAACACCTATAGAAAAAATAAAGTGTGTGATGAGTATTATGTCAATGATAAAAACAAAAGAAACGGCTGAAAGATCAGACGTTACAGTTAGAACTCTAAAAGTTCATCACTCCTGCTGATCGACAAGTAACATCAAAGAAAATTAGCTAAAAAACGTGTTGTGAATGGTAACAAAGCAGTGACCGCTACCGACTTAGTGAAAAACTAGACTGGCAAGTTTGCTGTGTTCCCAAAATCACCAACTTCAAACCGTTAAGAAACGGCAGTTTTAGGTTAAGTTGGGGTAGTTCAAATCTCCATCTATCTAAAATATAGCAATTTTTTCACTAGGAAACACCCCAAGATGTTGCAGATCTTGGGGTGTTATCAGTCAAATTGATGTTAGTGGTTGAATTTACGATTTTAAGATTTATTTATCTTGTCAATAATGTTTGAAATAATTATCTAGGCACCATTCCTTTCAAGTGTGACTATATAAATTATTACAGCTGGTATGGATTTTTTCAAATATTATCGTAATCTCTTTTCATTAGTATTGGGGACAGAGCAATTGAGCTTTATCAATGCTTTGGACAATTGCGCTTGAATTGTAAAGTCAACCACCACTGACTAAAGTCAATGGCTTGTGAGCCGAAAATCCTCGTGAATTTCAGACCACAATTTGCGTAGATAGGGACAACTTGCTTGACCAACCAAGGTTGCAATCAAGTAGCGGTCGTCTAATTACCAACGCCTTTTATGTCCCCAGGTTGCCATAGGGACAGATAAGCTAGGATAATTTAGCAATTCCCTTATCCAGAATATTTTTAGCTGCATTCCAATCACGAATATGATGAATACCACAATTAGGACACGTCCATTCACGATCAGCCAAGGTTAGTTTCTCGGTGTTATTAGTTCCCATGATAAAACTACAATCATTGCAAGTTTGAGTAGTATTTTTCGGGCTGACAGTCACGAACTGATGATTATACAGCTTAGCTTTATAAGCCAACATGCCGAGAAATGTTCGCCAGCCAACGTCAGAAATACTAAGCGCTAAAGCATGATTCTTGAGCATATTCTTACTACGCAACTCCTCAGTTACTACTAAATCGTGGTTCTTGATTAGTGCAGTAGAGATTTGTTGGAGGAAATTATGTCTTTGGTTCATTACTTTGGCATGGAGTTTAGCAACTAACAAGCGTTGCTTTTGGTAATTTTTACTATTCTGTAAAGAGCGATGTTCTTTCTTGGCACGGCGTTGTCGTCTAGATAGAATACGCTGTTCTTTAGCTAATTTGCCTTTAATAGTACGATAATATCGTGGGTTAGGAACTGTGTTACCGTCACTATCGGTTAAGAAATTATCAGTATTAAGATCAATTCCAATATGTCCGTGATTAGCTTTGGACACTTTAACAAAAGATTCATCTGAAGCTAGTTGCATTGATAGAAAGAAGTGATCCGCTGGATCTTTAGTCAATGTCACAGTACCAATTCTAGTCTCACACATTCTCCTCAAGAGACGTGCTTGGGAACCGGCAACACGTAACAATCCTATTTTAGGTACTTTGATATGGCTATTATCTAGAAAACATACTGTACCGTTAGTTAGCAACGCAGTCTTTTGCCCTGGGTATTGACAATTGGTTTGATAACGCCAGCGATAACTCTTTCGATGAAATTTAGGAACACCAGCAGTGTGAACCTTCCGAAAGGCATTCCAAGCTTTTCGGTAGTTCTGAATGGCATTAGCTTTCGCCAAACTGTCAATTCGTTTATCTTCTAAAAATTGATAGTGATTAGACATTTGTTTAGCGTTTTGACGCATAGTTAGTTGCTTAATACGCTCCTGGACTGTGTCAATCGGTAACTTAACTCTGCGAAGTTGCATCAGTTCCTTACCGATCGCAACCATTTCGTTATAGATAAAGCGACTAGCGTCACTGTTAATTTTAATCAACTGCTTTTGTTGGTCACTAGGGTAGCAACGCATTTTCAGGCCATAATGATATTGCATTTTCGCCATTGATTTCATTTAATTCCACCTCCTTAATTGATATAATGATATTGTATCATATGTCAATGATAATAAATATAGGGGTAAATAAAATGAGTAAAGATAAAATCAAAGACGCAGTATATACCAGACGATATATCTATAACTTCCATTTCCATCTAATTTGGGTTACTAAATATCGTCATAAAACTTTTACTACTGATGAGTTATCAAACGAAATGAAGGATATCCTATGGCAAGTAGCCGAGGATAACGAAATCGTAATCGAGAAAATGGAAGTTATGCCTGACCATGTTCATGTCTTAATTAGCTTTCCGCCTAGCAAGGCACCGACTAGCGCCATCAAAGCGCTCAAAGGCAGAAGTGCCTTTATTTTCTTACGTCGACACCCGGAAATTCGGCAGTCTCGATACTGGAGTGGTCATTTATGGTCTCCTAGTTACTACATGAGCACGTTAGGTAATATGAGTAAAGAAGTAGTTGAAAAATATATAAACGATCAAAAATACAATGAGATGAAAAAAGCCCCTTACGGAGCTTGACAGGGCCTATCCATCCCATGACTGAAGTCACGGGATTTCCGGCTGAATCTCATTAAAAATCTAAAAATAAATATATCTCTAAGCATAAACGCTTTTGAAATTTAAGAATATCTCTTCATGTATGTCATTAAGAATAATATCTTTTTTGAACAGCTGCATAGATCATGAGTGAACTTTCAAAGAGAAAAGAAACAAGGAAAAAACTTACCATCGTATCAGTTGGATAATGAACATGTAGATAGATCCGGGTCAATGCGATCACTAAGATCCAAAAACCACCAAGAAAGATCCATAACGCTTTGGAACTGATCCGCTTTAAGTGTGGTAAAAGGAAATGGAGTACTAAAAAAACAAAGAGTGCTGTTCCAAAAGTATGTCCACTTGGGAAGCTATAGCCCCCGATCGCCACGAGTTTATCACTTGGGCGTGGACGAGCAACTAGATTTTTAACTAAATAGTTGATCAAATTACAACTGATGACGTTCAATAATGCCCAAGTTGCATCTATCAGATCATGTTTTAAATAGATGAATAAGCACAAAAGAAGTGAAAAGACAAAGGCCATTTCAGGGCCGCCTAAAAAGGTGATCTTTTCGACTAAATTTGTCATATTGGCTGTCGTATAAGGAACTAAAGCTCTTTGGATCGTAGAATCGAGCTGGGTGATCAAGCTAACTTTAGTTTCGACTAAAAAAGCTAGGCTGACAAAGATCACTAAGCAAATACTTGCTATAAACGGACGATATTTTTTTGTTTTGACATGTAACATAGAAAACCTCGGTCTAAAAATCATTTGCCATTAAAAGCATTACTTCTTATTTTAACACTATTATTTGCATCTCTTAGGCAATGCTTGGTATATTTTTTAGAGAAATCAATTTTGCTTAAGGAAAAGTCATGCATAAGAGAAATTATATTGAGATGGCGGTCATTTTGATCGGGATATATATATACTGTGTTGAGACATTAGTAACGCCACTTTTTATCAGTCAAGATTTTTGGGTCAAATTTATGCTCGTTTTGTTGATCATGGTCATGGTCTTTGATATTTTAATGATGATCTATTGGCGTTAAAAGTTGAAGTGAAAGGAATTTATTACAGATGAAGATCACTTGGCAAAAAAATGATGCTAAAGAAGTGACATTAAAAAATTTTCTTTTAAGGCAAGGAGTGAGCCAACGTCTTTATGGCAAAATAAAAAAGGGTTATGGCACAGTTTATTTAGATGGAGTCAAAACTGCCGTCCCTGTTTTATTACCTAAAAAAGTTGAGCTCACTTTAGAATTGCCTCCTGATCCGCCAGAAGAGCATGTGGCGCCAAGTTTTGCGCCGATCACGATCTTATATGAAGATGAGCATTGGATCGTTGTGGATAAACCGGCAGGGCTGACAAGTGTACCTGGACCAAGTAACCAGACGGACACTTTAGTCAATCGCGTCAAAGGATATTTAATTACAAAAAAAGATGGCACGCAGACACCGCGGATCATTACGCGGCTCGATCGGTATACAAGTGGAGTTGTTTTATTTGCAAAACATAGTTTCGGTCAAACGTTATTGGCCAAGCAAAAAGCTATGTTAGATAAACGTTATTTGGCACTTGTTTTTGGTAAAGTCACTCCTGAACATGGCTTGATCGAGGAACCGTTAGGACGTTTAGCAGATTCATTTTGCTATGGGGTCGTTTCAGATGGAAAGCCAGCTAAAACAGAATATTGGGTCAAAGGTCATGCTCATGGGACGAGTTTAGTTGCTGTTAAATTGCATACCGGACGGACTCATCAGATCAGAGTTCATTTTAGTGCTAACGGGCATCCACTTTTAGGGGATAAGCTTTATGGCGGATCGCAAGAATTGATCGCACGTCAAGCGCTGCACGCTCAGAAGTTAGACTTCATCGATCCGTTTACTGCCAAAAAAATGACGTTTGAAGCCCCGCTCCCGCCCGATATGCAGACACTTATTGAGCATCTTGAGCTCTAAACTATTATTAGATTCAAGCATGGAAATTAGTGTATAATGGACTGAAAGGTATGGGCTAAGGACCATACCTTTGCCTACGCTCAAATATTGTTGAGATGATTTAAAGAAAAAGTTTTATCCTTGGATCATGGATAAAACATCACGTTAGTAACTGTTGCGACAGTCGACGTATTTTAATAGAGGTAAGATTGAGATGACACCTAAAAAGGAAGACTATTTAAAAATAATATTCGAATTAGGCGGTCGGAAACAGCAAGTTTCAAATAAACAGATCGCAATGAGTTTAAATATTGCGGCCGGTTCAGTGACTGAAATGGTCAATAAGTTAGTCAAAGAAGGTTTAGCAACGCATACACCATACGCGGGGATCTCTTTGACTGAAGAAGGCGTTAAAGTTGCTGAGAAATTAGTTCGTCGTCACCGTCTATGGGAAACTTTTTTAGTTGAAAAGTTAAATTATAAGCTCCAAGATGTGCATAGTGATGCAGAAGTTTTGGAACATGTGACTAGTGATAATTTGATGGATCACTTAGAAAAATTTCTTGGCTATCCAGATCATTGTCCACATGGGGGCGTGATCCCAGATAAATTGGGACACTATGAAGAAGAGAGTCACCTAACATTGGCTGATACTAAAGACGGTTCTGAGCTCGTCGTTGACCGTTTTATTGATAACCACGAACTATTAGCCTATTTGGCCGATATCGATATCAAGATCGGCGATCAGCTGGAAGTTTTAGAGCATGCCCCATTTGAAGGTCCGATCAAATTGCGCTTTAAAGAAAGTGGCGAAGAGACAAGTATTGGTCACAAAGCAGCACATTACATCTTCGTCAAGGCGTTTTAGTATCAATCAAGATAACCGTATGCTATAATTAAATCGTATTTTTGTATAGGGTATTGTGGCTAGGATGTTTCTTTATAACTTTCTCCATCAATGTGCCGATCAAGAATTACAATTAATTATGCCATTTTGGCACGAGGAGGATCTCATATTATGGAACAAGGAACAGTTAAATGGTTTAACGCAGACAAAGGTTTTGGCTTCATCACACGCGAAGATGGTAGTGACGTATTCGTTCACTTCTCAGCTATCCAAGGTGAAGGCTTCAAGACTTTAGAAGAAGGTCAACATGTGACTTTTGATGTTGAAGAAAGCGAACGTGGACCACAAGCCGCAAACGTTGTAAAAGATTAAAAGCATCAAGAGGTTGTGACGTAATTAGCCTCTATAAGAGAAAAGTACCCCAGAAGATTTCTGAGATACTTTTCTCTTTTTTGTGTTGTGCCTAGATTCACTACTAAACCTTAGTACGATACTATATTACTTTCCAAAAAATTTGTTTCCGAACATAGATAAAGAAGACGATTATGACATAAATAAAAAGACACCCTTAAGATGCCAATGTCATTAAGTTAAGAGAGCTTGTATCAAATTTCAATTTAGAAATTTGATACAAGCTCTCTTTTTTGACATCTATGACGTTAATAGAGATTATTAATGTACGGAGGTGAGCATTATGAATATAGCACAACTGAAAAAGTTATTTTTAACTACCCTTGACTCGATCGACCAAGAAAAAGAAAAATATGTTGTCGATCCCAAACGTGATTTTATACGTCAGAGAAAACTTGTTTTTAAAGACACGCTACTTTATATTCTATCAATGGGTGGCGGGACTATTCTAAGTGAATTATCACAACTAACAGGAGGTATACCGGAACTCACTGTTTCAGCTTTTACACAACAAAGATATAAAGTAAAAGCTGAGGCGTTTAAAAAATTCTTCCATCTGTTTTCCGATCGATTATCACAAAACACTCAAAGTCAAATCAGGATCCTAGCTATCGATGGCTCTAGTATTCATATCCCAACTGATCCAACTGATAAAAGCTCTTATTTTCCATCTCCAAATGGTCGCAAAGCTTATAATTTACTTCACCTTAACGCACTCTTTGACTTAGACAAACAAATTTATACAGATGTGATCGTCCAAAAAGGTATGGATAATGAGCGCAATGCCTTGAATAAAATGATCGCTCGTTCTAAAATCCCTAAGGCGCTCATTATTGGCGATAGAGGATATGAATCTTATAATACCTTAGCGCACATCCAAGAAAAAGGTTGGTCTTTCTTGATCAGAGTACGAAACAACAATGGCGTGATCAGTGGAATAGCACTTCCAGATGAACGCCAATTCGATAAACATTTCACACTAAAATTAACACGTAAACAAACTAGAGAAACTAAGGAATTATTTAGAGAACGTAATTCTTATAGATTTATACCGGCCAATGTGACCTTCGATTTTTTATCACAAAAAACCAAGAAAGCTGACCCAACTGAATTTTATTCACTTGAATTTAGAATAGTACGTTTTTCTGTATCCGAAGACAAGGATGTGACTGTAGTAACTAATCTAAATCAAAGTTCATATCCAGCTTGGAAACTAAAAAAGCTTTACCATTTACGTTGGGGGATAGAAACAGCATTCAGGACATTGAAACATACCTTGGGATTATTGAACTTTCACGCTAAAAAAATAGTGGGGATCCTTCAAGAGATCTACGCTAAACTTATAGTGTACAATTTCACCCAAATGATCATAGATCATGTATCACTCCAAGAAAAGGCTCGATCATATCAATATAAAGTTAATTTTACAGTCGCTGTGAGACTGTGTAGATCTTTTATTAGAGGAAAATCCCCACCAAAACGGTTAGAATCCTATATTTCTAAAAATATTCTTCCAATCAGGAATGGTCGGCATTATAAAAGATCATCCAGCAGAAGAAAAGCATCAGGATTCAACTACAGAATAACATAAAAGAACGTGCTGATAAAAAAATTTGATTAACTATCAGCTTATTTGTCGTGATAAAAAGAGATCAGATAACTACAAAATATGTTTCTGATCTCTTTTTCAATATCTAATCTTTAGTACTGTAGGCTTAACTTAATGACATTGCCTTAAGATGCCTTTTTTTCGTTTAGATCAATCTTGAGTCGTATCGATCGTTGTTGAATCAGTCAAAGTATTACCAGTTTGCGCCTTTTTGAGAGCTAAAGCAGCCCGTAAAAGGTCAGTGACCCGTTGTTTTTCAGAAGTTGTCGGGACCTCAAACGATTGCCCGGCGATCATTTGACTTTGACCGTTCAGACTATCGGTCTGCATATCATGTGTAGCAACGCGGTATTTGAGACCAAGCAAAATGAGATCGTTGAAACTTAGGTCGGTCACCATTTGTTTAGAGATCGTTTTTAAAAATTTTTCATTTAGAAGGTTGCTAACGTCGGCACCTTTAAAAGCGACTTGCGTTAAGACTTGACGTTGGCGATCTTGGCGACCATAGTCACCTCGTGGATCGTCATAACGCATCCGAACATAGGCGAGTGCGCGTTTACCATTCATCTTAGTTTTTTGGCCTTTAGTAAAGCTTTGACCGTCATAACTAAAAGTCAAAAGCGGATCGACTTCGATCCCGCCGACTGCATCGATCAGTTTTTCCAAGCCACCCATGTTGATCGTTGCGTAAAAATCGATCGGCACATTTAAATATTTTTGGACTGTTTCAACGGCTGTCAGGGATCCCCCATATTCGTACGCTGAATTTAGCTTACTTGGAAAAGCATCTTCATAGCCATAAACAGCAACTTCGGCATCACGTGGGAGACTAACGACTGTCATTTTTGGGGTCTTTGGATTTAAGACAACTACGATCAAAGTATCTGTTCGTCCTTTAAAATCCCGCCCTAAAGCTCCTGTGTCAGTCCCCATCATCAAGATCGAGATCGGGCGCCCAGCTTTTAAGAGTTGTGAAACGTTGCGTGTCTTTTTTTGTTTAGAAGGGCTATAGATCGAGTCGGCCGCCTTACGAGCTACAATATATTTTTCATTGACAAATTTTCCACCTAAAAATATTGTGATCACAAAGATCAAAAGAAACCAAAAAAAGCAACCACGAGCGCGCGCCTTGCTAGATGTATGCTTTCTAGCTGATTTTTGGATCTCACGGTCATTTTGCTTTGCCATAAATGAGCGTTCCTTTCCTTAAAAGATAAATTAGTGATGACCGATAAAAACACTGAGGATCAAGATCGCTAAAACAAGGCTTGTGATCTTGACATAAAGATAGTCATGTTCTTTATAAAAAGCATAGATCGAGATCACGACGCGTAAAACAGGCGTCAAGATCAAAAGATAGATCCCTGCCATCATGTAAGCATAAGCTTTAAAAGCTAAGAGACCTTGCCAGATCGCAGTAAATGACGTTGGAAAAGTCGTCCCTGGATAACCGCTTTGGCCAGTGGCAAAAAACATCATTAAGCCTAGAAGCATCACACAAGCGGCGATGATCACCCCAATACGCATGATCTTACCGATCACGATCTCAACTTCAAGCATTTCTTTTCGTGTGGTCTTTTTTTCTGTCATTAGATCGTCACCCCAAATCCTTTAAGAATCATTTGCAGACCTAAGTAAAGTAAGATCGGGATAAAGATGATCCGGATCGCTTTTGACGGTAAGATCTGCATGATCCGGCTCCCAAAAGTTGAACCAACTAAGATCCCTAAAGCTAACGGAACAGCAATGTCTGGGCGGATCGAACCGTTAAAAAAGTAGACTGTTGCACTTGCGGCGGCAGTAACGCCCATCATTAAATTACTTGTGGCACTCGATGGTTTTAAAGGCATTTTCATCGCACCATCCATGGCCATCACTTTAAACGCGCCAGAGCCGATCCCAAGCATGCCAGAAGCTAGTCCAGCACCTAGCATGATCAAAAAGCCCCCGGGAATATTTTCGACTTGGTAATCAACTTGTTTTTTTAAGTTTTTATCATAATAAGAGCTATTCAAATTGAGCTTTTCCGCCCATTTGTCAGGGTGGACGCGTTTTAAGACTTCTTTGCCAGCGCGCATCTTGCGGTACATATTCCAACTTGAAAAGACAAGTAAACTCCCAAATAGCACATACAAGATCGTAGGATCAAAGGCACCAGTCAAAAGGGCACCGATGATCGCTCCGATCGTAGTTGCGATCTCTAAAAACATCGCAACGCGCAAATTTAAAACATCATCCTTTAAAAAGGCGATCGTGGAACCTGAACTAGTAGCGATCACGGCAACGATGCTGGCCCCGATCGCATATTTGATATCGAGCCCCATCGCTAAAGTGACGATCGGAGTGACGATCATTCCACCTCCGATCCCAAGAATAGCACCCATGATCCCAGCAAAAATGCCGACTAATAACATGAGCAAGGCTGTGTCTAACATAATAAAATCATCCTTTGATAAAATAATATACAGTTCTAATTTTAACAAATTAGCCCTCGTTAAACCTTAAAAAATAATAAAAGTCTTGAGTTTGGGTATAAAATAACAATATGATATCATCTAAGTAAGACTATCTTTTATCTGGAAAGGAAAACTATATGGCTTTGATCTTAGTCAAAGTCATATATTAGGAAGAAAAAATGTATTATTGCCAACGTTGTGACCGTAAGATCGCTACTGAAGCTACGCATTGTCCTTACTGCGGTGTTTTACAAGAGCGTGATCTTGCAGGTGAAAAAAAGCCGTGTCGTAAATGTGAAGAGCAGATCCCGGTCAATTCAAATTACTGTCCATATTGTGGTCATGATCAGGCGATCTTTGAATATAAAGAAACACCAAAAGAAGAACCAGAGCCCCTTGCATCTGAGAATGAGCAGAGTAGACTCGAGACTGATGCGACTGAATTGACAGATCTGATCGAGCAGATCCGCCAAGAAAATGCGCGCATGATCCAAGAAAAACAACAAAAAGAAGAAGCTTTACGGGCTAAATTGCAACTTCCTAGGAACGAATCAAAACGTCCAGGATTAATAGCATCCACTAAATTGATGTTAAAGGACTGTTTTAAAACTGACAAACGAATGGGACGGGCTGATTTTTGGTATGGTCTCTTAGGCTCATATCTGCTCTTTTTGAGCGTGATAACGTGTGGGTTTCTTTTGATCGATACTTTAAGAGCTTCACTTACCTTTGATCGTGCTTCAGTGCTTAGCTTTTTCTCTTTTATCTGTATGACATTTTGGTTATTAGTTGTCTTGACTGCTTTGACGCGGCGTTTCCATGATGCAGAGATCCCACTTATTTATTTGCTCCTATTATTAACTGGAGTCGGAGAGATCATCTGTTTGTTATTAGCACTAAAACCACAAGCGCTCACAAATGAACGCTATACTTTCAAGTCACGAGACAAACGAAGAAAATAGGTTAAGGGGATGAATGATCCGGTGGAAGTACGGCTGGAGACAAAACGCTTATATTTGCGTCCCTTTGGATCTGCTGATGTTGAAGATCTATTTGAATATGCCAATCAAATAAAAGTTGCACGTGCTGCAGGCTTTAGTTGCTGTGAAACGTTACCTCAGGCGATGTTATTTGGTGCGATGTTACAGCGTGCTGGAAGCTTGATGTTGGAACTCAAAGAAACGCAAAAAGTCATCGGCAATATCGGACTTTATCAAGTCGCACACAAAGATAAAGTATGTGAGCTAGGATATGCCTTGAATGAAGATTACTGGCATAAAGGCTATATGAGTGAAGCTTTGGGAGCCGTGGTCGCATACGCTAAAGCTCGAGGACTCAAGCGCTTAGAAGCCCGAGTTGCAAGGCATAATCAAGCTTCAAGCAAAGTTTTATTGAAAAATGGTTTTTTAGCCGGTGAAAAATATCACGTCGATGATTGGTATGTCGAAAATGAAAATAAAGATCAGCAACTTTTTTATTTAGAATTAGCCTAGAGAGCTCACCAACTGTGTGGGCTCTTTGTTGTGCTATAATTAATTACAGTAATGAAATATTGTGTAATAGCAAAAGTTAGTTTGATAGGGGGCAATTGAACCGTGACAGAGAAACAATATTATGGTGCAGATGCGATCGTTGATAGTTTGATCAATCATGATGTCAAATACGTTTTTGGGATCCCGGGTGCGAAGATCGATCGCGTTTTTGAACTTTTAGAGCATCCAAAAGATCCACGCACACCACAATTTATTTTGACAAGACATGAACAAAATGCGGCGTTTATGGCGGCAGGGATCGGACGGATCACAGGCCGCCCTGGAGTCGTGATCACGACTTCGGGACCAGGTGCGTCTAATTTAGCAACGGGGTTAGTGACTGCGACAGCCGAAGGTGATCCAGTCTTGGCGATCGCTGGTCAAGTTCAACGCACTGATCTTTTGCGCTTGACACACCAAAGCATGAAAAACGCGGCCTTATTTGAACCGATCACGAAATATAGTGCTGAAGTCCAAGAACCAGAAAATATCTCAGAAGTGATCGCCAACGCTTACCAAGAAGCCGAAGCAGCTAAACAAGGTGCAAGTTTTGTCTCAGTCCCACAAGATGTGACTGATGCTAAAGTCAAGACAAGTGTGATCGAACCGCTAGAAGCGCCTAAACTTGGACCAGCCAGTCCGATCGAATCGACTTTGCTCTCACAACGGATCAAAGCAGCTAAACTACCTGTCTTATTATTAGGGATGCGCGCGTCAGATCCAGAAACGACAGACGCGATCCGGCGTTTGATCCAAGCAACGCATTTACCAGTTGTCGAGACTTTCCAAGGTGCTGGGATCATTCCGCGCGAATTAGAAGACGATTTCTTTGGGCGGGTTGGACTTTTCCGTAATCAGCCTGGGGATCAGCTCTTGAAGAAAAGTGATCTAGTGATCGCGATCGGATACGATCCGATCGAATATGAGCCACGTAACTGGAATTCAGATCGCAGTGCAAATATCGTTGTGATCGATTCAATGCGGGCTGAGATCGATAAGCACTATCAACCAGAGCGCGAATTAGTCGGTGATATTTCGCAGACACTCGACTTTTTATTACCATATATGAAAGGTTATTCAGTCCCGAAAGAAGCTAAAGCCTATTTAGAAGAACTCCGAAAAACGCTCCAAAAGCGAGATGTTCCCCCTGAAGTGACAAAAGATCAAGTTTTGAGTCATCCATTGAGCATCATTCAAGCACTTCAAGATCGTGTTACTGATGAGATGACAGTTACGGTCGATGTGGGTAGTTTTTACATTTGGATGGCACGGCATTTCCGAAGCTACGAACCACGCCATCTTCTCTTTAGTAATGGGATGCAGACGTTAGGTGTTGCTTTGCCTTGGGCGATCTCAGCGGCTTTAGTGCGCCCTAAGACAAAGATCGTTTCTATTTCTGGTGATGGAGGTTTTCTTTTTTCTTCGCAAGATCTTGAAACTGCAGTGCGCCTTGATCTAGATATCGTGCATATCATTTGGAATGACGGCAATTACGACATGGTCAAATTCCAAGAAGAGATGAAATATGGGCAAGCTGCTGCTGTCAAGTTTGGGCCAGTCGATTTTGTCAAATATGCGGAAAGCTTTGGGGCAAAAGGTTATCGGGTCAATAAAGCTTCCGAGTTAGAAGCTGTTTTAGATAAAGCATTTAAGGAAAAAGGACCAACGATCGTTGATATCCCAGTTGATTATAGTTTCAACCATGAGTTAGGCAAATCGATCTTAGAAGATCAACTCCACTAAAATGAAGGTGAATGCGATGAAACAAAAAGAAGCAAAAGTTTATCAACACGGAACGTTGGGGATGCTTGTCCCAGGGCTTTTTAACGGGACGCTCTCAGTAGCCGAACTGTTAGAGCACGGCGATCATGGGATCGGAACGGCAAGTGGACTTGATGGTGAGATGATCTTATTAGCTGGGACACCTTATTTAGTTCAAAGTACTGGTCGGGTACGGATCTTGGAGCAATCTGAAAAAGTTCCCTTTGCAACTGTGCATTTTGCGCAGAAAAAGGATACTTTTGAAGGTGAAGCTTTGGATAAAAAGGCATTTGAACAAGCGGTCTTAGCGAAGTATCCGTATAAAAATTTGTTTTTTGCAGTCACAGCCACGGGGCGCTTTAAACAAGTCAAAACACGGGCTGTGGCCAAACAAGAACCACCCTATCCACCTTTAACTGCAGTAGCAGCTGCCCAAACTGTTTTTGAAAAACAAAATGTTACTGGGACTTTGCTAGGGTACTATGCGCCAGGACTTTTTGATGGGATGGCAGTTGCTGGATATCACTTGCATTTTTTAGATGACGCAAAGAGTTTTGGGGGCCATGTGTTAGATTTTGAATTGGCGAGCGGTAAGATCTCAGTCGAACCGTTTGCGACTGTTGAACAACATTTTCCACTCCAAGATGAAAGCTTTTTAGCTGAACAGATCGAAAGTGCAAGTCTTCATGCTCAGCTCAAGCAAGCAGAAGGGTAGTACACAAAATTTTTACTTGCAATCAACGCAGATCCAAGTTAAAATCAGAGTTGTCGGAGAAGAGGTCGCAAAGACTATCAGTAGCTGTTTGGAGTTGATAAAGCAACGCAGATGAACAGTGAAAGGGGTCTTTGCCGAAGGGAGCTAAACTTTATTTTAGTGTAACTGGGCCTTAGTTTAAGAGACTAAGGACTGTCGCAGTTAGAACTGCGGAGCGCTATCGAGATAAAATGAACTGATTTTGATAATATTTTGATAGATAAAAACAAGCGCATTTTCGACATTTAGGCGAAGATGCGTTTTTTAATTGCTTGCATGGCCTTCTCTAAAAAATAGGAGGATTTTTTTATGGCAGAGAAGAATACGATGAAGCGCTCGTTGAAGACAAGGCACTTGTCAATGATCGCGCTTGGCGGAAGTATCGGCACTGGGTTATTCGTCGCAAGTGGTTCGGCGATCTCGACGGCTGGTCCAGGAGGCGCGTTAGTCGCTTACTTAGGGATCGGTTTGATGGTCTACTTTTTGATGACTTCTTTAGGGGAGATGGCAACTTATCTTCCTGTAACTGGATCATTTGCAACCTATGCAAGACGTTTTGTTGACCCGGCTTTTGGTTTTGCGATGGGGTGGAACTATTGGTTCAACTGGGCGATCACTTTAGCAGTCGATATCTCGACGGTTGCTTTAGTTATGAAATTTTGGTTCCCCCATATTCCTTCGTGGATCTTTAGTCTAGGGGCTTTACTGATCATTTTTACGATCAATGCGCTTTCGGTCAAATCTTTTGGTGAAGCCGAGTATTGGATGGCATTGATCAAAGTGATCACTGTGTTAGTCTTTTTAGCAGTTGGGCTTTTAACGATCTTTGGGATCTTAGGTGGACATGCGACTTATTTAGAAAACTTTGCATATAAAGATGCACCTTTTGTTGGGGGGATCCCAACGATCTTGAGCGTCTTTGTTGTGGCTGGTTTCTCGTTTCAAGGGACTGAATTGATCGGGATCACAGCAGGTGAGACTAAAGATCCTGAAAAGAGTTTGCCAAAAGCGATCAAACAAGTTTTTTGGCGGATCTTGCTCTTTTACATCCTTTCGATCTTTGTGATCGCATGTATCATTCCATATACAAGTCCTAACCTTTTAGGTTCTGAAGCAAGTGATATCGCGATCAGTCCGTTTACTTTAGTCTTTCGACGTGCTGGTTTAGCTTCGGCAGCTTCGGTGATGAATGCTGTTATTTTAACATCAGTTTTATCAGCAGCTAACTCAGGGATGTATGCTTCAACGCGTATGCTCTTTAGTTTAGCAGTCGATGGGGATGCCCCAAAGATGTTTTCACGGATCAACTCTCATGGGATCCCAGTTTTTGCGCTTTTAGGCACGACTTTAGTGGGACTCTTTACTTTCCTAGCAAGTATTTTTGGTAATCAAGTTTATAGTTTCTTAGTGAGTGCCAGTGGTTTGACAGGCTTTATCGCCTGGATCGGGATCGCTGTTTCACACTATCGTTTTCGTCGGGCTTTTAAGGCTCAAGGACATGAGCTAAGCGAGTTGAAATATAAGGCTAAATGGTTCCCAATCGGACCGATCTTAGCCTTGATCTTATGTATCTTAGTGATCATTGGACAAGATATCCAGTCGTTCAAAGATTTCAACTGGCAAGCGATCGGGGTCTCCTACATGTCAGTGCCTCTCTTTTTGATCTTATACATTTACTATAAAGTCAAATATAAGACGAAATTGATCCCGCTAGAGCAAGTCGATCTGACACCACATGATATTTCAAAAGAAAAACTTGAAAAACAAGTAAAGATCGATGAGACGCTCGAATAAGTGGTGAAAGAGACTTGCTATTTTGCAAAATTAATATTATGATACTGATATAAATAATCGAAACATCAAAGTTCGCCATAAGTAAGCAAGCAAGAGACACGGTGGTCGGTGGAAACCGTGAGCTGAAACTCCAGTGTAACTATGTATGGGCGGGTAATGCCGCACGGGAGACCGTTATTTGATCGAGTGCGACTTAGTCGAACTTGGGTGGTACCGCGAAGAGAGTCTTTTCGTCCCAATCAGGGGATGGAATGGCTCTTTTTTTCGATTAATTCATTTTAAGAAAGGAAAAACTCTATATTATAGAGGGTGCAGATATATGTTAGATATCAAAATGATCCGACAAAATCCAACAGAGATCAAAGAACGTTTAGCAACACGTGGAGTAGCGGCTGAAACGATCGATACTTTGTTAGCAAAAGATAAAGAAAGACGCGAACTTTTAGTTGAAACAGAAAGTTTGAAACAAAAGCGCAATGAAGTTTCCGAAGCGATCGCACAAGCTAAACGCAATAAAGAAGATGCGACCGAAGCGATCATGGAAATGCGGACTGTCGGGGGCAAGATCAAAGAGCTTGATGCTAAATTAGCTGAAGTTGAAGCGCTCGTCCACGATATGGCAGCGCGCTTACCTAATTTACCAAATAAAACGATCCCAGTTGGGGCTGACGAAGAAGCCAACGTTGAGATCCGCAAAGTCGGGACACCCCGTAAGTTTGATTTTGAACCTAAAGCTCATTGGGATATCGGCGAAGACCTTGGGATCTTAGATTTTGAAAGAGGCGCAAAAGTTTCTGGGGCACGTTTTGTTTACTATAAAGGGTGGGGCGCTCGCTTAGAACGTGCTTTATATAACTTCATGTTAGATGAACATGCTAAAGAAGGTTATACTGAAGTTTTACCTCCATATATCGTAAATGCCCAAACAATGTATGGCACAGGACAATTTCCTAAGTTCAAAGAAGATGTTTATCAAGTAAACGGCGAAGATATGACTTTGATCCCGACTGCTGAAGTACCTTTGACTAACTATTACCGCGATGAAGTGATCAAAGAAGAAGATCTCCCTGTTTATTTCACAGCTTTGACACCAAGTTTTCGGTCTGAAGCTGGCAGTGCTGGTCGTGATACACGTGGTTTGATCCGGATGCATCAGTTCAATAAAGTTGAAATGGTCAAATTTTCCAAACCAGAAAATTCTTATGAAGAATTAGAAAAAATGACGCAAAATGCAGGCAATATCATGGAAAAACTAGGGTTACCTTACCACGTGATCACACTTTCGACTGGTGATATGGGCTTTAGTGCGGCTATGACTCACGATCTTGAAGTTTGGATGCCAGCCCAAGATACGTACCGTGAGATCTCAAGTTGTTCGAACTGTGAAGATTTCCAAGCACGACGCGCGCACATCCAATATCGGGATGACGATGGTAAATTACAATTCGTGCATACTTTGAATGGTTCAGGGTTAGCTGTTGGACGTACAGTCGCAGCCATTTTAGAAAACTATCAAAATGAAGATGGTTCGGTCACGATCCCAGAAGTTTTACGTCCATATATGGGTGGTTTAGAAAAGATCACTAAAGATGATCCAGAAGCATAATATTTAACGTTGAGCTTACCTTTAGTTTTGACTGAAGGTAAGCTTTTAGTAAACAGATTTTTAGAAGAGTGGTAGAAGAGATGACGAGATTTTATTTTGTACGCCATGGAAAAACAGAGTTCAATCAAGCTGATATTTTACAAGGAGCCCGAGTCGACTCGCCTTTATTGGCTGAAAGTATCGTAAATGCTAAAAAGACCGGTGCTTATTTACAAGATGTGTCCTTTGCTAAAGCGTATGTTAGCCCGCAAAAAAGGGCCCAAGATACTGCTAAAGCAGTGATCTCCCAATTAAAAGTAAGGCCTGAGATCATAACGGCAGATGAATTGCGAGAATTTGACTTTGGTGATTGGGATGGTGATCCGATCGCTAAGCATAGTAGTGATCCGCGCTTATATGATTTCATTCATGATCCACTCCATTTTGATGGAAGCTCATTTAATGCTGAAAGCTATTTAGATTTAAAAAAACGGGTCACGTACGAATTAGAAAAGATCTTTCAAGCACATCCAACTGATGATGTTTTAGTAGCAGCTCACGCCTTAGTGATCTCGATCGGAGTGAAATCGTTATTAGGCACAGACTTTAATACGATCAGAAAAGAAGGGTTAGTCGCTAATACTTCGATCACAGTACTTGAGACCGATGATTTCAAAGATTTTGAATTAAAAACTTGGAATTACACAAAACATCTAAAATAGTAAAAGAACCGCGGTCGTGATCTGTGAAGTGACCACGGTTCTTTTTTTTAAAAAATTTAAAAAAATTGTTGACCGCAGTCGCGTATCTTGGTAAGATATTATTTGTCGTTGAGATGAGCAAATAACTTGCTAAAAAGTAATTATTGACATTGAGTTGTTGATGATGTTATCATATAAAAGTTGTTGCTAAAGACAACGATTTAAAATTTAAAATATTTATTGACAGATCATTGTTGATCTGATAAGATAAATAAGTCGCCTAGAAATCATTTAATAAATTATTTAAAAAATAATTGTTGACATAATTTCTAAGAGATGATATAATAAAGAAGTTGTTTCGGCAACTGATTATCAAGTAGATCTTTGAAAACTGAACAAAGTTTCGATAAGCAAATGTGCAGGGTCTCTTATCTAAGCGATAAGAGCAAATAAACATTTTGCGAAGTCAATTCGCTAGTAAAAATAAAGAGTCACAAACTTTAAATTGAGAGTTTGATCCTGGCTCAGGATGAACGCTGGCGGCGTGCCTAATACATGCAAGTCGAACGAAACTTCTTTATCACCGAGTGCTTGCACTCACCGATAAAGAGTTGAGTGGCGAACGGGTGAGTAACACGTGGGCAACCTGCCCGAAAGAGGGGGATAACACTTGGAAACAGGTGCTAATACCGCATAACCATGAACACCGCATGGTGTTTATGTGAAAGGTGGTTTCGGCTACCGCTTTCGGATGGGCCCGCGGCGCATTAGCTAGTTGGTGGGGTAAAGGCTTACCAAGGCAATGATGCGTAGCCGAACTGAGAGGTTGATCGGCCACATTGGGACTGAGACACGGCCCAAACTCCTACGGGAGGCAGCAGTAGGGAATCTTCCACAATGGGCGAAAGCCTGATGGAGCAACGCCGCGTGGGTGAAGAAGGTCTTCGGATCGTAAAACCCTGTTGTCAGAGAAGAAAGTGCATGAGAGTAACTGTTCATGTTTCGACGGTATCTGACCAGAAAGCCACGGCTAACTACGTGCCAGCAGCCGCGGTAATACGTAGGTGGCAAGCGTTATCCGGATTTATTGGGCGTAAAGGGAACGCAGGCGGTCTTTTAAGTCTGATGTGAAAGCCTTCGGCTTAACCGGAGTAGTGCATTGGAAACTGGGAGACTTGAGTGCAGAAGAGGAGAGTGGAACTCCATGTGTAGCGGTGAAATGCGTAGATATATGGAAGAACACCAGTGGCGAAAGCGGCTCTCTGGTCTGTAACTGACGCTGAGGTTCGAAAGCGTGGGTAGCAAACAGGATTAGATACCCTGGTAGTCCACGCCGTAAACGATGAATGCTAAGTGTTGGAGGGTTTCCGCCCTTCAGTGCTGCAGTTAACACAATAAGCATTCCGCCTGGGGAGTACGACCGCAAGGTTGAAACTCAAAGGAATTGACGGGGGCCCGCACAAGCGGTGGAGCATGTGGTTTAATTCGAAGCAACGCGAAGAACCTTACCAGGTCTTGACATCTTCTGACAATCCTAGAGATAGGACTTTTTCTTCGGAAACAGAATGACAGGTGGTGCATGGTTGTCGTCAGCTCGTGTCGTGAGATGTTGGGTTAAGTCCCGCAACGAGCGCAACCCTTGTTGTTAGTTGCCAGCATTTAGTTGGGCACTCTAGCAAGACTGCCGGTGACAAACCGGAGGAAGGTGGGGATGACGTCAAATCATCATGCCCCTTATGACCTGGGCTACACACGTGCTACAATGGACGGTACAACGAGTCGCAAGACCGCGAGGTTTAGCAAATCTCTTAAAGCCGTTCTCAGTTCGGATTGTAGGCTGCAACTCGCCTACATGAAGTCGGAATCGCTAGTAATCGCGGATCAGCATGCCGCGGTGAATACGTTCCCGGGCCTTGTACACACCGCCCGTCACACCATGAGAGTTTGTAACACCCAAAGCCGGTGGGGTAACCTTTTGGAGCCAGCCGTCTAAGGTGGGACAGATGATTGGGGTGAAGTCGTAACAAGGTAGCCGTAGGAGAACCTGCGGCTGGATCACCTCCTTTCTAAGGATATTACGGAAACCTGCACTTTATCGAATGCTTTGTTTAGTTTTGAGAGATTTACTTTTCTCAAGGTGCTTATTTGGGCCTATAGCTCAGCTGGCTAGAGCGCACGCCTGATAAGCGTGAGGTCGATGGTTCGAGTCCATTTAGGCCCATTCAAATAAATATTTTGGGGCTTTAGCTCAGCTGGGAGAGCGCCTGCTTTGCACGCAGGAGGTCAACGGTTCGATCCCGTTAAGCTCCATTGATGACGTAGTCATCAAACTTGTTCTTTGAAAACTAGATAATATCTTTTATTTCTTTGTTAATTAAAATAACCGAGAACACCGCGTTTTAAAGAGTTTAAAACAAATTAGTTTGTATCGCTAAACTCATAACCATTATCGTAAGATAATTTAGGTTAAGTTATTAAGGGCGCATGGTGGATGCCTTGGCACTAGGAGCCGATGAAGGACGTGACTAACTGCGATATGCTTCGGGGAGTTGTAAGTAAACTGTGATCCGGAGATCTCCGAATGGGGAAACCCAATAGGTTTTATCGCCTATTATCGCTGAGTGAATACATAGCTCAGTTGAAGGTAGACGCGGGGAACTGAAACATCTAAGTACCCGCAGGAAGAGAAAGAAAATTCGATTCCCT